>JAHIVQ010000061.1 GCA_018816585.1 Nanobdellota archaeon | reverse complement strand
TGCTGCAAAAATAGCTGAGTTTCCTCTATTTGTTATTTCAATAGATTCGTGATTTGTTATTTGTTTTAATTTTCTTTTTACAGAGTCCATAGAGTTTTTTTAGTAATATTAATATTTATAAAGCTTAAGGTAAATTCCTTAATATAGCCCTGTAGTGTAGCGGCCAAGCATACAAAATCAAGTATAAGGCTCTGGTCCTAGAGGGAAACCTTGTGACGGAAGTTCGAATCTTCCCAGGGCTAATAAGCTCCTATGGTGTAACCAGGTTAAGCATTAGAGCCTCTCGCGCTCTAGATCCGAGTTCAAATCTCGGTGGGAGCATATAAACTCTTAATAATACTTGTATCTACATTTTGAGTAAAATAGATATATTTATAAATATGTAGATACAATATTAACAATGGTGAATATAAAAAAACAAACAGTAAATAAGAAAACCTATTATTATCTTGAACACAGTTATAGAGAGCATGATAAAGTACTAAAAAAACAAAAGTATTTAGGAAAGAGTATACCTGAAAATATCGAATATTTAAAAAAATCTTTTTTATCTGAAATTTACAATGAAATGTGGCTGAATAAAATTGATAGTATACAGAAGAATTTTTCTAAAGAGCAAAAAGTAATGCCAAAATCTGCAAAAGAAAAAGAAATAGCAACTTTCATGATAAAATTTACTTATAATACCCAGAGAATTGAAGGATCCACTTTAACCTTCAAAGAAACTGCAAATCTTTTAGAAAGAGGTATAACTCCCAAAGAAAAATCTATTTTTGATGTAAAAGAAGCAGAAACACATAAAGAATTATTCTATGATATATTAAATTATAAAAAAGATTTAAATTTTCAAACTGTTTTATACTGGCATAAAAAACTTCTTGAAAAAACACACTCTGATATTGCTGGAAAAATTAGAAATCATCAAATAGCTATCTCTGGGAGTAAATTTATGCCACCATTCCAAGCAGAACTTAATATTTTACTTAAAGAATTTTTTGATTGGTATCAAAAAAATAAGGATAAACTTCACCCTGTAGTTTTAGCTGGATTAGTTCATTTAAAATTTGTAACAATCCATCCTTTTTCAGATGGAAATGGAAGAATTTCAAGAATAATGATGAATTTTGTTTTAAATAAATATAAATATCCTTTATTAAACATCGCTTATAATAAAAGAGCAAGTTATTATAATGCTTTAGAAAGATCCCAAATCAAAAAACAAGACGGTATATTTGTTCAGTGGTTTTTAAAGAGATATATAAAAGAACATGAAAATTATTCAAAATGAGAGAATTCATATATTATTCAACAAAAGGAAGAACATCAGGTAATTTTAATGACTTGATGCAGGCAGGAAGATTAGATATCGTCTGTCATATGATTATTAATACATTTTACTTGTCTCATGATATAAGAAAAAATGTAAAATTAGATCTTATACTAAATGGTCCACCAGATCCACCAAAACATATTGAATTTGTTTATGATGAAAATTTACCAATATCAAAGAAAGATGTTGCAGGTTTATTAAAAAGAATACTATACAAATATAAAAAAGGAATTAAATCCCAGCCATTTCCAGGATGTTTTATTGAAAAAAAGAGTTTCATGAAGGTAATTGAAGAACTAAAAGGAAGAAATATTTATTTACTAGACAAAAAAGGAGAAGATATTGATAAAATAGAAATAAAAGAGAATCCTATTTTTATTATTGGAGATGAAGATGGAATACCTAAAAAAGATAAAAAAGTCTTGTTAAAGAATAATGTAATTCCTATTAATATAGGGCCAGAAGTATACTTTGCTTCTCATGTCGCAGTTATTTTAAATAACTATTTGGACAAGAAAGGTTTATAAGAATTAATCTTATAATAAATATATGAAATTTTATATAACAACCCCAATTTATTATATTAATTCAGAACCTCATGTTGGATCAGCATATACTACAATTGCTGCGGATGTTTTATTTAGATATCATAAACTAAAAGGTTATGATTCATTTTTCTTAACAGGTACAGATGAGCATGGACAAAAAATCCAAGAAATTGCAGAAAAATCCGGAATGAAACCAAAAGAATTTGCAGATAAGATGTCTGAAAAATTCAAAGAAGCATTCAAAAAACTTAATATTTCAAATACTAATTTTATAAGAACAACTGACAAATTACATGAAAAGGAAGTAAAAGAATTATTGCAGAAACTTTATGATAAAAAATTGATATACAAAGGAATGTATGAATCATGTTATTGTGTAGGATGTGAGCAATACAAAACAAAAAGTGAATTAGTTAATGGCAAATGTCCTCTTCATAATAAAGAAGTAGAAGTAATTAAAGAAGAAGCTTATATGTTTAAATTATCTGCTTTTCAAGATAAATTACTAAAACTTATAGAAAAAGATGAATATAAAATATTACCAATTACAAGAAAAAATGAAGTTATATCTTTTATAAAAGAAGGACTTCAGGATATTTCTATATCAAGAAAAAAATCAAAGGTTTATTGGGGGATAGAACTGCCATTTGACAAAGAGCATACCTGTTATGTTTGGTTGGATGCTTTCTTTTCATATGTTACAGGATTAAAAGAGAAAAAAGTTTTTGATAAATTCTGGCCAGCTGATGTGCAATTAATGGCACAAGATATTTTGAGAGTACATGCAACAATTTGGCCTGCAATGTTATTGGGAGCAGGATATAAACTTCCAAAGTCCTTATTTATACATGGATATTTTACTGTAAACAGTCAAAAGATGTCTAAAAGTTTAGGAAATGCAATAAATCCTTTATATCTTGCAGAAAAATATGGAGTAGATCCTTTACGTTATTATTTGTTAAGAAGTATTCCTTTTGGTCAGGATGGAGATTTTTCTGAAGAAGCATTAGTTAATAGAAATAATTCAGAACTTGCTGATTCACTTGGTAATTTATTAAACAGAGTTGTATCAATGTGTGAAAAATATTTTGATTCAAAAATTCCTGAAGCAAAAGAAGACAAAATGTTAAGTTCAAAGATGGATTTTAAAAAAATAAATTCTTTTATAGAAAATTATGAACTGCATAATGCACTAAATGAAATATTCCATTTTGTAGATGAATGTAATAAATATATTAATGAAAAAGAACCATGGAATCTTGCAAAAAACAATAAAAATGAAGAATTACAATCAGTATTATTTAATACAGTTGAAGCATTAAGAATAATTTCACAATTAACTTATTCATTTATGCCAGAATCTTCTTTAAAAATAGAAGAACAGCTAGGTTTCAAGCATAGAGATAAATTTGATTTAAAATGGGGAAATGCAAAATCAAAAGGTATAAAAAAAGGAGAGAATTTATTTAAGAAGATAATATGAAACAACCAATAAAAGAAGCTGAACATTGTGGTGATAAAATAACAATAGAAGAATTTTCTAAAGTAGATTTAAGAGTTGGTGAAATAAAAGGTGTTAAACCACATCCAAAAGCAGACAAATTATATCTTCTTGATGTTTCTTTAGGTAAAGGAGAGCATGAAGTTCAAATTATAGCAGGTATAAAAGATTATTATTCTGAAGAAGAATTAATTGGAAAACAAATCATATTTGTTAGAAATTTAGAACCAGCAGTTATTCGCGGAATAGAAAGCCAGGGAATGTTATTAGCTGCAGAATTTAAAGAAAAAGTAGTTCTATTAACAGTAGATAAAAAAATAGAAACTGGTGCTAAAATTCACTAATCAAGCAGCAGGTGAAACATATTTACATGCTTCTTTAAATGAATATTCTTCAAGATAATCAAAAAATCCAATTAATATATTAGTATATAATTCTTCTACTGGTTTATTTTCTTTTAGTAATTTTAAAGTATCTATGTAACGATCATATTCCTCTGGCTCTTTTCCAATTCCAAAATAATGAAAAGCAATACCCTGATTTTTTAAATTCTCTATATAATCTAAAAATTTAATATTTTCTGAATTGGTTTTTGTATGACTTAATCCTTGTTTTGCAGATACTAATAATTCAATTCCTTTTTGAAGCATTAATTCTCTTTCAAAATCTTTTCCACCTTCTAATATCTGTTTAAGTCTTTCTGCTAAAAAAGAAGTTGATAAAGCTTCTGCTCTTTCTTTAAAATAACGATCAGATCTTGGCATATTATAAAATATCAAAATAGATTAATAAAGATTATTGTAAATTAATATATAGAATAAAATAAAAAAATTAGCAGCATTTAGCTGCCCACATTAACTTCTTAATTCCTATTAGTACTAATAATACAGCAACTATTTGTACCAATGTTGGCTCGTACATCCAAGCCCATACACCTATTACGATTGCAACTATACCCATCAGCATCATTACTGCTTTAGAATGATAGTGCATTCCCTCTTTCATCATCATTTTTTTTGCTGGCATTTTTTACACCTCCTTTTGATAAAAATTTATCTTTTAGTTTTTATTAACTTATAATTTCTTAGAAGTTTACCTACACCTATTGCTAATACTGCTAATGCAATTATTAGATTTTGATAAGGTATTGTATACAAGTTTAAAGCTGCAATTGCAAGAATTAAACCAATTACTGTTACAAGCCACGCAGTTAGTTTTGCCATTTTACACCTCTTTTAGCATTTTAATGCTTAATACAATTACATTTCTATAATTTATAAATGTTTTTAATGAGCCCGATGAGATTTGAACTCATGACCCTCGCCTTATCAGAGTTGCATAATTAACACATTTACTTGTTAATTTCGATGCGCTACCAGGCTGCGCCACGGGCTCATTGAGATTAAACTATTTTCAAGAATTTATAAAGGTTTTGAGTTAATAAAATATTCATATTTTGCAATATGCTTTGGATTATGAGGATTTATTATTTTCATCCATTTTTCAAGCATTTCATTCCCCCTAACAGATATTCTATAAATATCATACCATTTAGGATTAGAACTTTTAGAAATATAAAGTGTTGATCTAATATTTAATTTATTAATTGATTTATTTAATTGCAAAGCAAGTATTTTAGAAATAGTTCCTATTTCAATACGCGGATATAATCTTCTATATTTTGGTTGTAAATATAACATTCCATCTGTATCAAATATTCCTCTTATAACACTTGTTATCAACTCTCTTTTACTCATTAAAAACTCAGGTATTTTTACATTTATTTTCTTCCCTAAAGGTAAACCTAATATTTTATTTTTATAAACCACAAGTTCATCAGACCATTTTTGAAAACCATATACGCCTGTACTTGGCATATTTCTCAAGCTTAAATTTAATCCATAAAGAGATTTATATAATTTAAGTATTATTTTATCATAATGTTCTCTATCATCAATTATATGTCCCCTCAATGCATAACTTCCTCTCATTTTTTTATCAATTTTATAAAAATTCATAGTTCCATCTCCAATATGTAAACCAGTTTCTTCAGCTAGTTCTTCTGTAATCTTTTCAGGTAAAATTATATTACTTTTATTTGAAATTTCAGATAAATCTAAATTCATAATAATAATTATCAAATTTTACTTATAAACCCTGCGTGCACACCTTGCAAGTTGCAATTTACTCTAAAATATATATTGTAGAATATATAATTTATAAAAATAATACGCCCCAGGCTGGACTCGAACCAGCGACAACCTGATGGCTGCACAACAGATAACAGTTTCACTTGTATAAATTACAACAGGTGCTCTACCTGCTGAGCTACTAGGGCATATACTAAAGAATTTAGAGTTAATTTAAAAAGGTTTCTTTATTCTAAAAAGTCCTTGCTTTTAATCTTTTCTGGAAGGTATACTTTAGAAATAAAACTAATACCTCTTGCACTTAGTGCCTGAATTTCTGCTTTAGATCCATACTGCTTCATTGTTTTGAATTCTTTCTGCCAATCCTTGCTGTTTTTGAACCAATCATATTCAGAAAGCTGTTTTAATCTTGCTATATCATGATCCTTTAATTTAATAAAATGTTTTTTAAGATCATATTTTTCTACATCTTTTGAAGTAATCCCTAAGTATCTTACACTTGGGATAGCCATCTTTTCAGAAGCATGAGCTAGATTTATACTACCATATTTTAAAACAGAATATATATAAAATCCATAGGCATCATAATCACATAATACATATATAGGTAATTTAAATTCTTCATACATTCTCTGCAATAGTCTTCTTATTCCTCTTGTTGTTTGTCCTTGTGAGCTTATAATAATACAATTTTCTCTTTCCCAGAATTTATCTTCATTTAAACGTTCCCAAACAGCTGCTTTTTCCATATAGACAATATATTTTGCGTCAATTTTTTTGAATTTTATATTTTCTACATTACTTGGAACTGACCAACCACCACTTCCTAATTTATCCCATCTTATAGTATCACCAGCATCTTCAATAGTGACCTTACCAACAACAGAACCATTCTTGTTTGCATTAATATTTAACTGCTCTCTAGAATTACCAGTTATTAATTCAAGGTCTTCAATGATATCATCACTTTCACTTTGCTCATCAACTAAATTAATATTAGTGCCTGGTATAGTTCTTTTAGCCATGTAAAAGACATCTCTCAAACTTGCGTGCTTTTCTTCATTAATCAAATCCTTGCTTATAGATGCGATTTCAATAGTCTGTAAAAATTTCTTTGCGTGTGCAACATTAAAGAAATATCTTGTTGATGTTTTATTTCCTAATTCAAGAGTTTTAGTTTTTTCATTAAATATAACATTGCTTAATGCTCTTATTGGAACAATAACATTTGGATTCTTATTTTTATTTATATCACTAATTACTCTCTCTCCAAGGTTTTTTAATGATTCTGCAGATTTATTCTTTTTTTTCATTTTCACCTTCTAGATTATGTAATTCTTTTTTTAATAATTTCTGTAATTTTTCATTTATATTCTCTTTTTTTGTATCTGTTAATTTTGCTAATGAAACTGCTAGTTCAGGAATATATTTTTCAAATAAACTAATTTTTTCTCTTTGTTCTGCAGCATGAACATGTTTTCTTATATATATTCCAAGTTTTCTTCCGCAATCTTGTAATGCTAATTTCATTTCCTTAATAATTTCAGGATAGTGAGCAACTGCTTCTTTAGCTTCTGATGTGAAAGGAACCCAGACTGAAGACATATGCACTATTACAATTGCAGGACCAACAGGCATATTAGATCCTGATTGCTGTAATCCATAAGGTTTCCAATTTGTATCCTGAAATGCATCTGTTATAGCACAACCTCCTTGTTGATATAATAAAGGAACACGATTAGCGAATCTTAATAATTTTACACTTTCATCTTTTGGTAAATCTCCACCAAAAGCAATTGCGCATTCTATAATAAATGGAAATCCTCTGTATACTTCAGGAGGTCTTGATGATGTAACAAAAAAATCAGCATTAAATTCTTTTCTTAAGCTCTTTTCAAGCAGTTCAGAACCAATTGGGCTTAAGCACTCTGCTGATGGAGCCATTATTTTTGTTTCTTTTATTGATTTTAATAATAATTCAGCTAAATCTCTTGTGATTTTTTTTGGAGAAATTTCTTTGTTTATTTTTGCTTTTTTGCATATTTCTTCTGCTGTTGTTGGTCCCACTCTTGAAAAATCATTTACAAAAAATCCTTGTAATGTTCTTGCTTTTGTTATAGATAACATAGAAATTAAATTTCCTAATTCAACACCATAAGGGTGTGGTTTTATTTCCTGTGCTAATTTTGGTAATTCCTCTGTTGCTCTTGGAAAATTTATTTTTTCATTGTCTGGATTAATATAATTTATTTGTGCATGAGGATTTACAATAGCTACTTGTTTTACATATTCATCAACACCTTGCTTTCCTTTTAGATATCTTCCCTCTAATTCTATTTCTATTCTTGTACCATTAGATTTTTTCCATTCTACTTCATTTTCTTTTAGTATTTTTGGCTCATTCTTTGCTGTATCAATATTTAACTCATAATATTGTGCTGGTCTTTTTTCAGAAATTCTTGATATAATTTTTATTGGTTTGCCTGTTGTTAACTGTGAGTATAAAACAACTGCACTTATTCCAATTCCCTGCTGCCCTCTTGATTGTCTTAATCTATGAAACTTGCTTCCATATAATAATTTACCAAATACATTAGGTAGATTTTGTTTTAAAATTCCCGGACCATTATCCTCAACTATAACCTTAAATCTATCTTCTGATAATTTTTTTATTTCAACAAGTATCTCTGGTAATATTGAAGCTTCATCACAAGCATCTAATGAATTATCTAATGCTTCTTTTAC
>JAHIVQ010000060.1 GCA_018816585.1 Nanobdellota archaeon | reverse complement strand
GAATGAAGCTGCAAGATTAGCTATAGCTCGTGCCTTTGTTAAATATAATAAAAAATTAAGAGAGAAATTTATAAAATATGACAGACATCTTTTGGTAGCAGATATAAGGGTCAAAGAACAGTACAAACCAAATGATTCTAAGGCTCGTGCGAAACGACAAAAAAGCTATCGCTGATGTAAGAGTATTCGAGTTATATAAATATTTTATAAGTATATTATTCACTAAGTATAAAATAGAAATATTTAAATACTTTAAAATTAATAGATAATTTATGAATGAAAAAAGGTTTGATATTATAAATTATCTTCCTGAAGAAGTGATTAGTGGAAAAAATAATAAAAAATATATTTTACATAAAAAAGAAATTAATAATAATTTGCATCTTTCTTATATAACTGATCATGGTAACAATGCTAAAAAAGAGCATATATTAATGTTATCAAGGTTTATTTCTAAATCTCAAGAGACTTTTGAAGTTTTAGGTTTATTACAGGCAGAAATGGGTAAGACTCAAAATGGATGCTTGGTTTTCGCAAATTCTGAACCAAAAATAATTAATAAAATATTAAATTGGTTTGAAAAAGAATTTGATATTTCAAAAAATGATTGGAAATGGTATATAGCAGTTAATATCAAAGAGGATATAGATTTAAATTATAAAAAAGAAATAGAAAATAAATTAATTGATTATTGGACTAAAAAAACACTGCTTAAAATAGAACAATCTCATCCTAAAAAAGTAACGTATAGAAAAGTAAAACATACTCTATTAAAAGATGATTATTATGGATGTTTAATGATAGAATTCAAGAATAATTTATTCAGCCAGATTATCAAAAGATTTCTAAATTCAGCAATTTATAATATGATCAATGAAAATAAAGAAAATATAAAATATTTCATGAGGGGGGTTTTAGCAGGTGAAGGAACAGTTGAATCTGATTTAAGATGCAGAAAATTTAGAGTACATTTAAGTGTGACTAATCTAAAGGAAAAAGCATTGTATGTTGAATTATTTAAATTAATTAATATAAACGCACATAATTATCCTAATGATAAGGTAGTTGTATCTAAAAGAAAAAATAATATAGAATTACTAAATCAGAGAATAATGACATTGCACCCCAAAAAGTATGCTAAATTCTTGAACATGATGAAGAATTATCCAAATATTAGAAAAGAAACTAATTATTTCAAAGGCAGAGGTAAAAATGTCTGGAATAAGATTCCTCAAGAGAAAATTAATCAAATTTTAGAATTATATAATTCAAAAATTACAAGAGTAAAAGATATTGCAGAGAGAGTAGGGGTTAGCATAATAAAAGTAAACAGAGTTTTAAAAGAGAATAATTTAGGCAAGAGAGTGATTAAAACAAAGGAATCTAAAAGAAAGGAGATAGCGGAATTTGCAGATATATATAAAGAATTATCCATTGGAGAGATAGCGAAACACTTCAATACCCATAGAAATGTTGTTCAAAGGTCTATTCAAAAGTATAATATTAAAAGAGGTAATAAATCAAGATGCAAAATTCCAGAGGAAAAAATACAGAAGATTATTGAGTTATATAAACAAAATCCTGCAATCAAATTCTCGGAAATCAGCAAAAAAGTGGGGGTAAGCAGTTCTGTAATAATAAGGGTAAGAAAAGAGTATAACCTCGGGCATCTAGGTTATAAGTACTTAATAGGATGCAATAACCCTAACGTAAACTACCAAAATACCAAATAAGCTAAAATCAATAATTTTATAAATAGGTCTAATAAGTCCATTATATATTTCAGGAGTGATAAAAATCATAATTCCAATCAGATGCATTTCATGTGGAAAGCCAGTTGCTCAGTTATGGGAAGACTATAAAACCAGAACTGAAAAAGGTGAAGATAAGAAAAAAGTTCTTGATGATTTAGGTCTTGAAAGATACTGCTGCAGATCACTATTTTTATCTCATATAGATTTAATTGATAAAATAGCAAGATTCAAAAGAAATTAATTTAAAGGTATTCTAGTAAATTTTTTGCAATTATTACAATAAATAGTTATTCTTGATTTGTAATTCCTTACTCTTGAATTAACTCCTTGTTTTAAATAAGAATAACAGTGCTTGCAGAATTTTCTTTTAAGTTCTCTTGGGAATTTTAGATTTACTTTCATTGCAATCTTTCTTGCAAGCTTGACATATCTATTTGCTCTTTCAGGATTTTCCTTAAATACAGAATCAGCTTCCTCAAATAACTGTTTAATTCTCTGCAAAGCAATCTCTTTTGTGCTTTCTCTATATTTCATATAATAAAACAAGATAATAAATATTTAAAAATTTATCTATACTCCCAAGATAATTTATATTTCACTTTTGAGGCAATATTAAAATTTCTCTAAAATCTACTATAAAATATATACTAATAGGAATATTTATAAATATTAAAGAACTTGACTAAATATGAAGAGCCTGGATATTCTAGAAGAGAGATTTAAAGATATGGTTAAGACTGGGAAAGTAGATACCTCAGTAATTAATAACTTAAATGAATTTAAAGATTATCTTAATGATTATAAAAAACCGCAAGAAAGAACAAATTTATTAAAAAAATTTTCAGTCTTGCATGCAATAGAAACACAAATAAGGATTATAAATCATATGATCTGGCGTGTTGGAAATGCTCAAAAGATAGGAGATAATCCAAAAGTTGCTGATGATGCTATCTCTATTTTCTCTAATTTAAATTTAGTCAATGATAATCTAACAAATGAAGATTCCAATTTCCTTTTAGAGCTGACCTCAGAATTACAAGTATCAGCAATGAAAAATGGTATGTATCCATCATCTAAAGAAGTTATAAAATCTGTTAATAAAAAAAACATAAAAAATGATTTTAATAGATTTATGAATAATATGGTGGAAGAAGTTGAAAAAGTATAAGGTTCTTATTGATTCAAATATATTAGTATCTGCTTCTATATTTTATACAAGCGAAGACCTAAATGTAAAAGTAAGTCACAAATTCTATAAAAACTGTAAAACTCTGATAAATCTCTTTAAGAAAAGAATAGATAATAAAATAGGGTATATACCATATTAGTGGAAAAAACCAGCAGTAGAGTATTAAAAGATGCTGTTATTAGTACAATAAACGAAAGTAATGGCCTTAAGCTAGAAAATCTGTCTGTAATTTATTCAGAAAGTCTAAGAAGATTAGAAGAAAATAAAAAATGTCTCATAAGAGAAACTGTAAATGAAGAAAAAGTAGATAAATTAATGAATGAAGTGTTATTATTTTTCAACAGAGATCTTAAAAAAGAACTGGAAAAAAGAGATCCTAGAAGAGAACTAAATAGAGCCAAACAGATTAAAGGTGGAGGTATATGGAGTATTATCAGATTTGCTAAAATACAAAATGCAAAAATATCATTCCCTCATTTTAATACATTAAGGAATAAATTCATAAACTCAGCCCCTGACATGGAAGATATTGAATTACTGGCGCAAGCAATTTATTTTTATAATCTATATTTAAGTGAAAGCATAAATTTTTATTTTGCTTCAATAGACCATCATTTTGTAGAAATAGAAAAAGATGGAATAGTTAATTCTTTTGTACCAGACTTAATCAAAGAAAAATTCAAAGTAGAATGTTTAAAACCAGAAAAGGTTTTTGGGTTAATAAAATAAGAAATATATTTTTGTTGTTTCTTAGATATAAGCCCTGTAGCACAATTGTAGCACTTTTGAGAAATAATGAAATTTTCATCCCGCAATAAAAAATAAAGGCGGACTTTTAACTTTTTCACCACTTATCTAAAATGCCTTAATTCTGGCTTAAAAGGCATTTTTCTCTTTCTTGATAATGGGAAATAGACTAAAATATATAAATCTTGTTAAAGTAGGTCACTTATTGTTTTTCACCACTTTTGAAGTATGAGAAATTTCATAAAATTAGCCTATTTTCTTTAAGGCTGGGAAATGAAATTATCTCCTTAATGCAGAATAATCCATAGTAT
>JAHIVQ010000059.1 GCA_018816585.1 Nanobdellota archaeon | reverse complement strand
GAATGAAGCTGCAAGATTAGCTATAGCTCGTGCCTTTGTTAAATATAATAAAAAATTAAGAGAGAAATTTATAAAATATGACAGACATCTTTTGGTAGCAGATATAAGGGTCAAAGAACAGTACAAACCAAATGATTCTAAAGCCAGAAAAGCCAGGCAAAAAAGCTACAGATAGATGATATTAGAATATATAAGTAATATAAGATATATTTAATTGAATTTTAAGTTAAAAAGCAAATAGAAATAGTATATTCTACAATATATATTTTAGAGTAAATTGCAACTTGCAAGGTGTGCGCGCAGAGTTTATAAACAAAATTTCCAAATATAGTATATATATGAAAAAAGAGTTGATATTGGGGCAAAAAATAAGACATAATCAATTAAGAAAATGGAGAAAAGATATACCTTCAATAAAAGAGATTATCAAAAAAGATTATATTTATTTTGAAAAATGGTTTTTAAAATATGAAAAATTGATAAATTTTGGATGTAGACAGATAATAAAAAAAGAAGCTAATGGAAACAAACTAAAATTAATTTATAGTAATTATTCTAAATCAGAGAAGAAGATTTTTACTAATTACTTCCCTTTAAAAATAAAGGTAGATAAAGATTTTCAATATTTCTTTGGTTTATGGTGCGGTGATAGATTAGGAAGTGGAAGATTCGGAGTTGGCAATAAAAATAAAGAAATCAACTTATATACTAAATATTATCTGAAAAAATTATATCAAAAACCAGAATTTATTTTAACTTATAATCAAGGAATAAAAAAACCAAAGTTAGATTACAAAATAGACAAATATTATATTAATAAAGCAGAAACAAATATAAGGGGTTATTGTATAAGTGTAGGTATAAAAAATGGGATTATGTTCACTTTCTTTGATTATTTATATAAAAATCTTGATAAAATCTTGACATATTTCCCTAATCCTTATATATTCTTTGCAGGTTTATTTGACGCAGAAGGTAATGTATTTTTAGAGGATAGTTGCTTTAGATGGGCTTGTTTAGACAAAGAAAAAGTTTCAATTTATAAAAAACATCTAAAAAAGCTTAATTTATTCAAAAGATATGATGGTTGTAATTTGGTAACTTATAACAAAAACACATTTTCAAAAGAAATTTTACCTCATATTAAACATCCAGATAAGATAAACAAGACAAATTTAATCTGTTATAGTTGTGGAAAATTAGAGGACAGATTTTTAGAGATATTAAAATTAATAAAAAATAACCCTTCTATAACTAACAAAAAGCTATCGAAAGTTTTAAAAAGAACCAAGAGGTACTCACAAACTATGTTCTTAAAAAAATTAGGTTACATAAAAAGCGAGAATTACCCTAAACAGTTATTTATAACTCCAAAGGGATTGGATGAAATCCAGGGGGCAAGGACACGATGATCATACCAGTCCGCTGTATTTAGCTGCGGAAAACCAGTTGCTCAGCTCTGGGAGGAGTACAAGTCTAGAACCGAGAAAGGCGAAGATAAGAAGAAAGTTCTTGATGATTTAGGTCTTGAAAGATACTGCTGCAGATCACTATTTTTATCTCATATAGATTTAATTGATAAAATAGCAAGATTCAAAAGAAATTAATTTTATACTTTTTCTTTATAGAATATTTCTAATTTATTTTCTATAGCAAATTTACTAAGCAGATATTTAATTGGTTTAAGAGATTTTCTTCTTTCAGCAATATTATATTCAAGTCTTCCATCTTTTATTTTAATTTGAGTATAAATTTGTGATCCCCTATAACCATCTCCAAATAAAAATAAAGTAGCAAAAAACTTTAATTCTGTTTTAAGATTTGGTTCTTCTTCTGAAATCCATATCTCATGTTCATTATTCCTGTCTGGATCATCACATTCATATTTTATTCCTAATAATCTGTCACATAAAGTTCTCTGTTTATTTACCTTAGGTAAAACTTCTGCTAGCGCTTTAACAAGATTTGATTCTAATAGTTCTCTATCAGACTCCATATTTAATAACTAAAATTAGTATATTTAAACTTTATTATGTTTTAATATAGGTATTCTGGTAAACTTCTTGCAATTATTGCAGTAAATAGTTATTCTTGATTTGTAATTCCTTACTCTTGAATTAACTCCTTGTTTTAAATAAGAATAGCAGTGCTTGCAGAATTTTCTTTTAAGTTCTCTTGGAAATTTTAAATTCACTTTCATTGCAATTTTTCTTGCAAGCTTGACATATCTATTTGCTCTTTCAGGATTTTCTTTGAACACAGAATCCGCTTCCTCAAATAACTGTTTAATTCTCTGCAAAGCAATCTCTTTTGTGCTTTCTCTATATTTCATATAATTAATAAAATAAGTTTCTATATAAATATTATTAAAAATAAGTTATTTATTGTTTTTCACCGCTTTGGATAAGTTTTTATATTTTGTAGAAAAAGGGATTATATGAATCGCATTAATATCATACAAGGGATTTTAGATAAAACATCAGCATTAAAACAATCTGTCCAATAAAGCCTGAAAATAGAGGTATTAATAGATTATCATCTAATTTACTTACAAGACTTTCAACTAGAGTTGCAGTTAGCGCCATAATAATTATAATGGGCCATATAGGAATCCCAAATTGAGAACCATCCAGCCACCATAATGAATTCCTTATAATTAAAAAACCAATTATAATATCAACAATAAATTCAGCAAGTATCCCTTCAAAAGCAAGCTTCTTTGTTATCCATATTCTCCCAAATCTTTTTCCTATCAAGGCAGCAGCCATATCTCCAAAAGTAGTCATCAAAATAGCAGCAACTGCAATTCTTAGATCAAAAACCGCAAGGCATATTATAGCACCTATCAAGAAAAATACCTCTCCGCCTAAAGAGTGCTTTTCTTTTTTTCTGCGAAATTTCTCCCATAAACCATGGAGTATAGGTAATTTTGCCCCAACTTCAATCCTAAGATACTCTAATTCTATTAAGATAATCAGCATAAAAGAAAGTATTAATAAAGCGATTTTATGATTAAAAGTAGAGGAAACTAAAATATAAATTATTAAAAAAGACAAAGATAATAAATGAATTACTTTTCTTCCTAATTCTCTTTTTAAATTCCACATATTATAACTAATTATTACTGATTTAAAAGAGTTGCTAAAAGAAATAATAGACTTTTCCAACCTTATAAAAATAAGGCGGACTTTTAATCTTTTCACCACTTTTAGTATTATTAATTTTTAATCAAATTAAATAAAGCAATTAGTTTATAAATAATAAAATATTCTCTAAAGTATGTTTAGACTTTTTCGTTCAGAATGGTATGAATCTAAATTAAATAAATTAAGTAAACTAGAAATAGATCGTGTATCAAAATTTGAACAATCTCTTAAAGAATCTCCATTTAGTGGAAAGCCATTAGGATATCCGTTTCTAAGACAGAAAAAATTTGATGGTAAAAGATTAATCTTTTTAGTTTATGAAGAACATAAATGTATTTTTCTTGTGACAATAACAGACAAAAAAATACAACAAGAAGTAATAGACTTAATAAAAGCAAATCTAGATATTTATAAAGAGGATATAGAAAAATTAATTAAAGGTCTTTAAATTTCTTTTACTTTTCCAGTTATTACATCTTTTATTCCATTGGCTATATCAACTAATAATTCTGTATCTAATCTTTTATATTTTTTTAATTCTAGATACTCTTGTTTTGGAATTGTCACCATTTCAGATTTCATTTTGTTATTAATATTATTAATATTATAAATCTTTCTATTATCTAATAAGCTTTGTAAAGCCATTGTAAAGCATTTATAGAGAAATGATGAATTTTAAAAGCCTTAAAAAATAAAGGCGGACTTTTAATCTTTTCACCACTTATCTAAAATGCCTCAATTCTGGCTTAAAAGGCATTTCTCTCTTTTTTGGAAATGGGAATAGAATAAAATATATAAATCTTGTTAAAGTAGGTCACTTATTGTTTTTCACCACTTTTGAAGTATGAGAAATTTCATAAAATTAGCCTATTTTCTTTAAGGCTGGGAAATGAAATTATCTCCTTAATGCAGAATAATCCATAGTAT
>JAHIVQ010000058.1 GCA_018816585.1 Nanobdellota archaeon | reverse complement strand
ATCTTAATTTCAATCTTTGTAAACTGTATGTTATTAACAACCATATGTATGTTTACAACATCCATTATATATAAATATTTCGTTTATTAGTGATGGCTTTCAAGAATAAAAAGATTTATAAATAATGTAATTACTACTATTAAGTGATTTAAATGAAAACAATTAAAAGTACCCCATTACAAGAAATTAATAGAATATTAAATGAAATATTATTAATTAATGTAAGACCAAGTATAAAAAAGTCAAAAAATTATATTGAAAATTGTTTTGAAAACAATAATTATCTAATCGGACGTTTTAGCGATGTTAATGGTAATCCACAAAAAGCATTCAAATTATTAGAAGAATATGATTATCACACTGCCCAACATGGAATAGAAGTGAGAGAGATGTCAATGAATCTTTCAAAACATATGGACAAAGAGTTTGATGAAAATTTATTAGATGCTGCTTTATTACATGATATAGGAAAGGCACCTTTACCTAAAGAAGTATTATACAAAGAAAAATTTAGTGGTGAAAGATTAACAAAAGAAGAAAAAAGGAAGATAAGAACACATCCTATAATGGGTGAGTCTATTGGAATAATAGCAAAATTACATCCATCAATAGTCTATGCTGCAGCAGCACATCATGATTATAAAAATGGTAGAGGATATCCACATATCAACCCAAAAGGAATTATAGAAATGTTAGTTACATTATATCCTGATATATACAAAGAATCACTAGATAAACAAAGAATAATTGGAAATACAAATTTAATAACTTTATGTAATGATATGTCTTTAATAGGAGATGCAAGTATAATAAGTGTTGCTGATATGATATGTGCAACTATAGATCCCAATAGAAAAGAATACCAAAAAAAATATACAAAATCACAATTATATAATATATTATTAAAAAGATTAAAAGATGGATTCTATGAAAAAAATACTGTAAGAGCATACCTAAGACATGAAGGTAAAAAAGATACATTGATAACAAAAATTTTTGAAATTTATGGAATAAAATGAAAAACTGCATTAAAAATATTTTAGGAAGTATGTTCTTAGCAATAGCACTATCAACCAGTCAACAGGAGTATAATAAGTTTAATATCAAACAAATAAACAAAGAGCAGTTAGATAGGATAATGGTTGAAAGTGGATTTAAAACAATAAATATAGATTATAAAAAAGATGGTACATTTGATAAACTTTCAAGTTATCTAAATAATATTTATATCCCAACTTATAATAAATGTGCATTAAAATTAAGAAATGTAAATATAGAACAGGCAAATAAATGTTTAAATAATAATAAATTACAAGGACTTTTGGAATTAGAAGATAAAACTGGTGAATTCTGCTTATGTAACAGTAATGAAAGTAATACAAAATACTTTGAAAAATATGGAAAAGTATATGTATTATTAGAATCAGAAAAGAATAAATTATTAAAAGATTTTATTGTAGGAAATATAATATTTAAGGGCTCTGGAATATGTAAAGACTATAACCAGAATTTTTCATATAATCTTATTTTATTTGAGCCGACCGTAGAATCATATAGTAATCTAACACATTCATCATATATAGCATTCTGGGATACAAACACAAAGACTGCATATTTGGATATTAAGCAAACATTAGAAGAAGCTGAAAATCTAAAGAATATAAGTGAAAATGTAATGAATTGTACATTGTATAAACCAGCCAGATTGTATAATTTACTGATAAATGAATCTAAGAAAAATAAAACCACTTATGAAGAAGAATTTATAAGAATGAAAGTAGAAACTGTAATAAAAAAGCATGAACTAATACATGAATTTTTTATAAAACTTAAAGAAAAGAAAATAAAGAACGATTCACAAATTGAAGATATAGTGAATAAAATGGAAAAAGAGAATTGCCCAGAAAAATATAAAGATATATATGAGATTTTTTAAAATGAAAAACTATATTAAAAATTTACTTGCTGTAGGTATTTTTTCATATTTAACACTATTAGGATTAGGCAAACCAGTAACAGAAGAAGTAAAAACAGAAACTGTTTCTGAATATAAATGTGGTAATTTTGATCAAGAATGGAAATATATAACAAAAGAATTTATTCCAAACATAAATAAATCACAAATGGACGGTAAGCAAGTTTATCTCGAAGATATATTCAATAATATTACAAAAGAAAACTGTGAAAAATTCAATTGGCTTGATGATATGCAGAATTATTTTGAAGAGCATGGAAAGGTACTAGTTATAGGTACAGCTCTTAATGATAATACTAAATTTACAATATCTGCAGGAACACTAGTAAAAGAACCTCTAAAAGAAATATATAAAGATTATGGACATAATCTTGAATATAAAATTATATTATATAAGTCAGAAAATGAATCATACGATGCTCTTGCTGTGAATAAAAGACCAACTATCTCCTTTTGGGAGGAAACTACAAAAACAGCATATATTGATGTTGATGTAATAGATGAATGGGCTAATAAAATAAAAAATTTGGATATATCAGAACACAATCTGAAAAAAGCAAGAAAAATTAAAAGAATTCTTGAAAAAAAGGCAAGAAAAAATAATACAACCTTTGAAGATGAATTTCTTAATATGATTATAGAAACTACGGGCAAACATCATGAACCAGGACATCATTATTATCCATCTGATGAAAATAAAGTAGATAAAATGGAGTTTGAAAATTCCCCCAAAGAATATAAATTATGGTTAATGATGTATTATAATTGAATTAGATTTATTATTTTAATCAGTATTATCTCTCCTGCATGTGTCATCACAAGATTGGCAACCCTCTGGCAATGGATTATACCTACCCCCAGAAGGAAAACAAACTTTATTATTCTGATTGCTATCAGTATAAGTACATTTATTCCTGCATTTATTATAAGCATCTATATTTAATTTTCCTGTGGACTCTTTATTTTGTTCTTGGGATTTATCAGTCGGAACTGGCTTAGTTGGTAATCTAGTTATCAAAGGTACACAATATTTATCATCTATTTTTTGAGCAGATTTGCCATCGACATTAAAACTATTATAATCATACTTAAGACTGTTTAAAGCTTTATCATATTTCCAGTTTAAATTTAACTTATCTTTTCCACGATATATTACAACAGGAAAATCAGAAGAAGCCCTTATACAAGCATTACAGGTTTTAATGATATTATTTATTGCATTAACATCCAAACAATCGCCAACATCTACTTCCATTTTTGAATATGTAAGTTTACAAAGATTTTTATTTGGATCAGAGCTACATGAACTAAGTTTTAATTGCTTTTGCACATCTATTAAGATTTGTGATGGATTTGTAGCAACTCCAGGTAGACATTTTTGTGTGGCTTTTCCTGTCACCTTATAAAACATTCCAAGTATCATTGAAAATGCACCTGTTGGACTTTCAAAGCCACAAGCTTGAACATTAGTATTATCATCAATGAACTTATTATCACTTGTAACTAATTGAAGATCAGTACACTGTTCTCCATAAGATTGTTCAACAATTTGTGTTGATAATATTTTATCAGAATCACAATTTATTATAT
>JAHIVQ010000057.1 GCA_018816585.1 Nanobdellota archaeon | reverse complement strand
GCCCCAAAAATCGGCAGATTTATATACTACTTTATAGTTATCTTTATAAAGCTTGTTATAGAATTCGCAGGTAGTAAAAAAATGCCCCAATATATTAAAAAATGCCCAGAATGCGGAAGCGTTGATTTAAGTATTAACAAGGACAAAGGGGAAATTTCTTGCAGAAGTTGCGGCTTGATTATTGAAGAAAAAATGGTTGACTTTGGCCAGGAATGGCGTGAGTTTGAAGACAAGTCTAATTCTAGAAGAAGAGCAGGTCAGGCTTTAACATATACAAAATATGATCGTGGCTTAGGAACAAGTATTGGTCAAACAGGAGATATTTATCAATTAGGAAATAAAGATAGGAATAAATATTTTAGATTAAGAAAATGGCAGTACAGAGTTTCAACAGCAATAGAAAGAAATTTGAAACTGGCTCTAGCAGAATTAAAAAGAGTTTCTTCATTCTTAAAATTACCAAAATCAGTTGATGAAGAAGCAGCAAGAATTTATACTATGGCTGTTCAGCGTGGCTTGGTTCGTGGAAGATCAATGGAATCAGTTGTTGCAGGTGCATTATATGCTTCTTGCAGACGTAATGAAGTTCCAAGAACACTTGATGAACTATCAGAAGCTTCTGGAATTGAAAAAAAAGAAGTTGGAAGAACTTACAGGTTTATAACAAGGGAATTGGGAATAAGAATCTTGCCTTCTGATCCAGTGGATTACCTGCCAAGATTTGTATCTGCACTTAAATTAAATGCTAATACTCAGTCAAGAGCAGTTGAATTGCTGCAAAAAGCAACAAAAGCTGAATTAACTTCAGGTAGAGGACCAACAGGAATTGCAGCTGCTGCTTTGTATGTAGCTGCTTTATTGAATAATGAAAAGAGAACGCAGAGAGAAGTGGCTGATGTAGCGGGTGTTACAGAAGTTACAATAAGAAACAGATACAAGGAATTATTAAAAGAGTTGAAATTAAAAGATAAATTAAAAGAGAAAAAAGTAAAAGACGAATTGATTTAAAACAACTTGAAAAATGTCAGTAATAACAGAGAAAGAAATTAGAAATATAAACGGGAAAGAATATACATCTAAAAGAAGTTCTGAAAGAAGCAGAGATTGTGTTAAATTTATGCAAGACCCCAGATTAGGAATTTCTTATTTTCATGATCAATTTGCAACATTTAAAACAAATTGTAAAGATGCAGATGGACATCCATATGCAGCAGATTATTCTTTAACAATAAAATATAGGAGAGAAGAATGAAAGATTGTTTTGAACTTTTAGATTCTTGGGTTTACAAAAATGATTTTGGAGAAGATATTTCTTTAGTAGAAAAAGATGGAATAGAAGCTAAATATAAAAGGCCTGTTGCTATTTCAACTGAGACTCAAAGTTTTTTAAGAGGTATTAAAAATGCAGATCCTATACAAATAATTAAGGAGCTTAAAAATTATTCAGGAGTTTAATTTAAAAATTATAAATAAAATGAAAAATATAAAATATGAAAGACAATATCCCCTTGATGTACTTGCCCAAATTGAAGCAGGAACAATAGATTTATCTTTTAATGAATATGAAGAGAATCTTGATCCAAGAAGTTCAGGTTGTGATTCAAAATTGTCTATAAGAGAAGATTCACGTTTGAAAAAATATAAACCTTCAAAACTACCTTACTCATTTCAGTAGGATTATATTTCAATTTTCATAAAATCTTTTGCAGCTATTGTATTCTTGAAAACAGACTTTGCTTCTTTTAATATTTTATCTTCATTTTTGTATCTTTGTGAAAAATGAGTTAATACTAGTTTTTTTGATTTTGATTTTTTTGCTATTTCAGCTGCCTGCTTTGCTGTTAAGTGCTTGTATTCTTTTGCTCTGTCTTTTAATTCATCAATAAAAGTAGCCTCACTTATCAATAAATCAGAGTCTTTAGATATGCTTATACAATTTTTGCAGTAGGCAGTGTCTATTACAAATGAAACTTTTTTCCCCTTTATCAAATTAGTTGCCTTGTTTACATCTATTTTTTTCTTGTTCCATATTATAGATTTTCCATTCTGTAAATTTTTAAGTATAGGATGTTGTTTCAATCCAAATTTTTTTAAGTAATTTAAATTTATTTTTCTTCTATCTTTTTCTATGAATTCATAACCATAACATAATTTTCCATGGTCTAATTTTTTAGCTTTAATCATAAAATCTTTTTGATTACATATAATACCATCTTCAATTTCAGTTATTTTATATCTTAATTTTACAAAAACACCAAGCTTGAATAAAAATTTAAAAAATTCAGCAGTTCCTTTTGGTCCATAAATTTCAAGTACACCATTATAATTATTAACTTCTAAATTTTGCATCAATCCAGGCAAACCAAAAATATGATCTCCATGTAAGTGAGTTATTAATATTTTAGTTATTTTAGTTGGTTTCAAATCCATTAATCTAAACTGCCTTTGTGTTCCTTCTCCGCAATCAACTAATATATTTTCATTCTTGTAACTAAGTAAAATAGCAGATAAATTCCTTTCCTTTGTTGGCTGCATTGCTGATGTGCCTAAAAATACTATTTCCATGAAAATATACTTTCTAATGTATATAAAAAACTTTTTATACTCATATCTGAATCAAATACTATGACAAAGAAGAAAAAGCAAGAACCAATTATTGAAGAAGTAAATGAAGAAAAATTTGATTCTCATTTAATAGCAAGAAATGTAATTGCAGATTCTAATAATATTACAAGAGATATATATGATAAATCAAGGTTTGGAGAACCTATTGAAAAGAACAAATTTCAGTATGGTATGATTGAAGCACTATTTCTTCTTGAAAAAGAAAGAATAAATATATATGATGGAAAAAAACTTATGG
>JAHIVQ010000056.1 GCA_018816585.1 Nanobdellota archaeon | reverse complement strand
TGAAAGAACAGATTATTGTGTTGATAGTCACCAATTAAAAGAGTATAGTTGTGATGATTCAAGTAGTACAAAATTCAAGATAGGATCTAATGCTATTGGTGGTAATAAATTGCTTTATTGCAAGAATGGTTGCGTAGATGGAGCATGCATTTAAATAAGCAAGTTTTTTAAATTAATTCTTTATTTTAAACCTATGGAAAATCGTAATAAAATAGAGGCAGTTTTATTTACAACAGGTAAGTTTTTGACAGTCAGTGAAATAGCCTCTATGGCAGGAATTGGTTCTGTTGGAATTGTAAATGAATTATTACAAGAATTAAAGAAAGAGTATGATTCAAGAGCAAGTGCACTTGAAATAATAAATGATAGTGAAAAGTGGAAGTTAAATATTAAGAAAGACTATTTGCATGTAACAGAAAAATTATTATCTGATTCTGAGATGGATTTTCCAACACAAGAAACTTTAGCTATAATAGCTTATAAAAATCCAGTCATTCAGTCTGATGTTATAAAGATACGCGGGAATAAAGCTTATGATCATATAAAAATACTAAAAGATGAAGGTTTTTTAACTTCTGAAAAATCTGGAAGAACAAGATTATTAAAATTAACTCCAAAATTCTTTGATTATTTTGATGTTATTGAGAACAATATAAAATTAAAAGAAGAAAATAATGAAATTGTAAAAGAGGAAATAAATCAAGAAGAAAATACAAATGAAAATACCTAAATTACTTATATTAATATTCTTAGTTGTATTTTTATTTAGATTATATTTTAGCTTTCAGACAACTTATCTTAGTGATGATACTTCTTATTTAAATTTAAGAAATATGGATTATGTTAAAGATAATCTTAAACCTATGACTTATGATGATTTAAGTTATGGTGGCAAGCAGACACTAGCATCCCCAATTTTTCCATATTTTTTATGGATGTTTTCACTAGTTCCTTTTGGACTTAAGATATTTCCTCAGTTGATAATATCATTAATTGTTTTTATTGCTTTTTTTATATCTAAAATGATAGTAAATGATGATAAATCTGCATTATTTGCTTCATTATTGGCGGGTTTTGTTCCATTAATATTTAATGAAACTATAAATAAAATATCTATTTATTCAATAGCCATTCCTTTAATATTTTTTATGATATACTCTTTTTTGAGGATAAACGAAAATAGATATAAAATCTTTTTTATAATCTCATCTTTAATTATATGTTTATTAGATCCCATTTTTATATTTTTAATTTTAGTATTTGTATTTTACTTATTACTAACATATACCGAAGATATTAAAATAAGGGGTATTGAAATTAAATCAATAATTATATTCAGCATATTTTTTATTATAGTAAATATAATTATATTAAAAAATGCAATATCTTTGTACGGGCTTGACATTATTTATAAAAACATACCAAAATCATTATTATTAGGTACATTTAAGAAAATAGATATTCTTGCTTTAATTTACCATTTTGGTTATATCCCATTAATATTTGGTGGTATTTCAGCTTATTATGGATTTATAAAAGAAAAGTCAAAGTCAATATATATTCTTAGTTCTTTGGCATTTATCAGCTTATGTTTAGTATTTTTAAATGTACTTGGTTTTTATGCGGGGCTTATGATGATTGGTATAAGTGCAGCAATACTATCTTCACTTGCAATAAATCGATTATATTTATATTTAAATATGACAAAATTATCAAAATATAATAATTTATTTGTTCCAATGCTGTTTTTATTGATATTTATCTTATCAATATACCCTTCTTATAATGTTTCTGATAGAATTATTGCTGATGCACCAATTAGCGCAGAGATAAATTCATTATTATGGATAAAAAATGATTCTTTAGCAACTGACACTGTTTTAGGTACTATTTACGAAGGTAATTTAATAAGTTACTTTACTGATAGAAAAAATGTCTTTGATACAAGTTTTATGTTTGCTCCAGATTCCACGCAAAGATTAGTAGATGCAAGTATTATATTTACTTCAGATTATGAAAGAGCATCAAGCTTGATAAAAAATTATAATATAAAATATCTATTTTTATCAGATAAAACAAAGTCTGTATATGGAATTAAGGATTTAAAATATGCTGATTCTAAATGTGTAGAACAACATGAGTTTGTTTATAAAATAGTATGCTAAATTGAAAAGATTTAAGAATGTTTTTTATATATATTTATAATATGAATATTAATATAAATAGGGTTTTTGGGGTATTATTCCTAGTAATTTTTATCTCAGTTCTTGTTGTCTTATTTAATTCAAAATATTACAATCTTATTTTTATTGTATCTTCTTTTGTGTATATAATATATGGTCTTGTATTTTTGAATATATTTGAAAAGCACACTGATTTTAGTGATCCTATACCTAAATACTATCCTAAATTAACAGTATTAATACCTGCACATAATGAAGAATCTACAATATTAGATACAATTAAAGGTGTCAAAAATTTAGAATATCCTAAACCATTAGAAATTATTGTTCTTGATGATGGAAGTGCTGATGGAACATATGAAAAAATAAAAAATATTAAAGATGTTAAAGTTGTAAGATTTGAAAAAAATAAAGGAAAAGCAAGTGTTCTTAATCATGGAATTTCAATATCAAAAGGAGAGTTTATTGTTACAATAGACGCAGATACTTATCCTCAGAAAGACGCATTAATGAAAATGATTGGTCACTTTAATGATTTAAAAGTTGGTGCTGTAACTACTTTAGTTACTGTTGATAAACCAAAATCATTTTTACAAAGATTACAAGAATTAGAGTATTATGCTGCATTTGGTTTTTGGCATAAAAGCCTTTCATCAATAGATTGTCTATATGTTACTCCTGGTCCAATGAGTATTTACAGAAGAAAGGCACTATTGGAAATAGGGGGTTATGATGAAGGTAATATAACAGAGGATATGGAAATTGCATTAAATCTTAAAAAACATAGTTATAAAATAGCGTGCTGTGTTAATACAAAAGTATCTACAGGAGTTCCATATAATATTAAGAGTTTTATAAGACAAAGACTTAGATGGTATCGTGGGGCATTATACAATTCATTATTCAAACACAAGTCATTGCATTTTGATAAAAAGAATATAGAATTTGGTTTTTTCATATTCCCTTTGTTTTTGAGTACAATCTTTATAGCAGCATCACTGATTTTTGGAATCATATTTCTTAATGTTAAAATAATAATAGATACAATCTCTCTTTTTTTAATGAACTTATCTGCTGGAGGATTTAATTGGAACTTTCTCTTTAATTGGGATATCTTTATGATACCTGCTTATTACATAAATATGCTGATAATATCAAGCATTTGGGGTTACTTCTTATACAGAGGTTATAAATTAGACAAGGAAAGATCAATGAATAAAGGAAGTATTTATATAATATTTTATCTATTTTTCTATGGATTAATCCTTGGGGCTATGTATTTACTAAGTATATTTTATGAGGCCCTTGGAATAAACAAAAAATGGTAATAAAAAGTTATTACATAAATGCACTTAAACTCGGAATACTTCTAATAGTTGGCTTGTTATTAATAAATTATTTTATTGATCAGCAGAGAATTACAAAACTAAACGAGGAATTTTTAAATTCTGCATGGCAGATGCAGGATTCTAAATTATTTTTATTATTTAACCAATTTATTAATGAGAATGATAAAGATTCTTATTGTAATATGTTAAACCAAAGATTAGCTCAGATTATAAACAGAAATTCAATGTTTTTGGAAAAACTTAAACAGTATGAAAAAGTTAATGTATTAAGCAATGATTATAAGCAATTAAAAACTACTTTTTCATTAAATCATTTAGAATTATTTTTTTATTATGTTGATTTCAAAAAGAAATGTAATAATAATGTTCATTATATATTATATTTTTATCCTGAAAATATAGATTGTATGAAATGTAGTGTTCAGGCTGATGTACTTGATAATGTACGTGATTCATGCAGCGATGTTTTTATCTTTGCACTTCCAACAAATTCAGATATTGATATAATTAATTTAATTAATAATCAATATAATATTACAGAAACGCCATCAATTGTTATAGACGATAAAACCTTTAATGGTCTTGTAGATAAAGACTCAATTATTAAAGAAATAAATTGTAAAAATGCCAACCTGTAGTATTTGCAGCAGGAATTCTGAATTAAGAGATGTTTTAATAGAAGGTTCTATAATCCAAGTTTGTGATAATTGTTCAAAGTATGGAAATGTAATAGAAGTAAAACCAAAGATTATAGAAAGAAAGATAATAAAATTAAGAGTAGAAGAGGAAAATGAACTTATAGTTCCTGATTATTTTGAAAAAATAAAAAATGCGCGTGAAAAATTAAATATGAGACAAGAGGAACTTGCTGCAAAAATAAATGAAAAAAGCTCTTTAATACATTCTATTGAAACAGGTCATTTAGTGCCAACAATGGCAATAGCTAAAAAATTAGAAAATATATTAAGTATTAAATTAATAGATTATTATAAAATTGATTCTGCTCAATCAAAAATAGATTTTGGTAATAATTCTATGAAGATAGGGGACCTTTTAAAGCTTAAAAAAGATTAAACGAAAGCTTTAAAAAATGAATATTAATCATTAAAAGTATGGAAATAAAGGTTTTAGAGCAGGAAAAGAACAAGCTTAAGATAGAGATAACAGGTGAAACTCATACTTTATGTAATGCTATACGTAATGAATTATGGAACAATAAATCTGTTGAAATTGCAGGTTATCAATTAGAACATCCAATGGTTTCTAGCCCTGTTCTTATGATAGAAACAGAGAAAGAAGATCCTAAAAAGGCTTTGCTTAATGCTGCATCTTCATTGAAAAAAAAGATTTCTGATTTGAGAAAACAAGCAGACAAGCTAAAATGAATATTGATGGAAAAGAGTTGTTAAAATTAGCTAGAAATTCTATAGAATCATTTTTTGATAATAAAGAAATAAAGACTGAAAACTTTAAAGAGAAAAAAGGTGTTTTTGTTACATTATATACTGATAATAAAGTAAGAGGTTGTATTGGTTTTATTGAACCTAATTCTAGTTTAGGAGTTCATGTAATAAAAGCTGCAAGACTTGCAGCATTTCAAGATCCAAGATTTCCACCATTAAAGAAAAATGAAAAATTTAGAATAGAGATTTCTGTTTTAACAAAACCTGAATTAATAAAAGAAAAAGAACCTGAAAAGATATTAAAAAATATAGAAATTAATAAAGATGGATTAATTATTTCTTACAAGGGATATAATGGATTATTATTACCTCAAGTTGCAACTGAAAATAATTTATCTAAAGAAGAATTTTTAGAAGCAGTATGTAATAAGGCAGGTCTGCAGGGAATTTCTTGGAAAACAGGAAAATGCACATTATTCAAATTTCAGGCAGAGATTTTTAAAGAATAAACTTTATAAATGATTTATTTATATTATATCTTATAAGAGGTGATGGTTATAAAAAAAGACTTAGATATCAGTATATTAGTCATAGCTTTCTTTGTACTATCCTTTTTTGTATTCTTATTTATGAAACCAGATATAACTGGATTTGTTGTTAAGGATACAATGTCTGTAAATACAATTAATGTTTCTCAATCTTTAAGCGGTAAAATATCAATAAAGTTCCTTGCAAATGATGTTATTCCTTGTAATGCAACATCTATTGTTAGTGTTTTAATTAAGGATTCTTCAGATGCTCCTGTAAAATCAGATACAATAAGTTTTGAAACATTTTTAAATGCTGATTCAAAAACATGCGGAGATGGTGCAGTTTTTAATGATAATAGTAATATTTGGACTTGGGAAGGACAAACAGGAAGGGCATTTTCTCCTGGAACATCAGATAGTATAGCTAATGTTTCAATTTCTATTTTTAGTAATTTAAGCTCTTTTAATTTAAATGGAACTTATACAATTATTTTTAATCTTAATTATGTTACTGATAATCTTATTTCAGATTCAAAACAGTTTAGCGTCATTATTCCTTCATCAGATATTGAATTTCCACAAATAACAAATATTAATTTTAGGAATGAAAATAATTCTTTAAACTTTATGAAAACTCAGTATGTAAATTGTACTGCAAAAGTTTTAGATACAGATAGTTCTTCTGTTATAGTTAGTTATATTATGTATGGAAGTAATTCAAGTAAAACAAGTATTACAAATCCTGGAAAAACTGGAACAATGGATTGTACTGGTGATTTATGGAGTACTGGAAAAATATGTTCTGTTAGGACAAAGGTAGGCATAAGTGATTTAGGTTATTGGAATTGCACAGTTAAGGCAGATGATGGCACTAATAAAAATTATAAAAACTCAAGTGTATTATTAATGATAAATTCCCCTCCTGTATTAAGTGATGAAATTGAAAATATAACTGTTGATAAGAATGAAAATTATACTAATTTTGATTTAGATGATTATTTTGATGATCCTGATAGTCAGAAATTAAATTATAGTGTTGATGGTAATGATAATGTTGATATTGAAATAGAAGATAATGGGGATGTTGTTTTTTCTCCAGCAAATAATTGGACTGGAACTGAAATAGTTATATTTACTGCTGAAGATGAAAAAGGTGCTGAAACAAAAAGTAATAATGTTTCTATAAATGTTGTTGATTTGTTAAACTGCACTTCTAGTTGGTATTATGGAAATTGGAGCACTTGCTTGAATGGAACAAGAGCAAGAAGTTATAGTGATTTGAATAATTGCACAATACAAACTTCAGTTCCTGCATCATCAGAAACTTGTAATAATGTTGTTGCAACTTGCCTTGGAGGAGATACTTGTTTGTCAACTTGTGCGGGCGGAGATCCTGATTGTTCTTGTACTATACAAAATGGATATATTTGTGGTGGATCACAAAATTGCTCAAGTATAATAGATCATAATGGAATAGGAGTGTGCTGTTCTGTGCCTTGTATTTCTGTTATTAATACTCTTGAAAATGCAGGAGAATCTGGATTTTTTAGTACCCAGACTAATAAAATAATATTTGGAGTTGGAACAATAGCTGCAGTTGTTTTTATTTGTGCTTTGATAATAATATTAAGTACATTCATTAAAAGAAAAAAAGCGATTGTTTCAGAGCAACCTGAAGAAACTATAAAAGAAGAAAAACCTGTTGAAATAACACCTGTAAAGATAAAACCTACAAATATTGATAAAATGAAGCAGTATATTGAGCAGTCCCTTGTTAGTAAAGTGCCTATAAGAATAGTTAAGAGTGAATTAGAAAAAGTTGGTTGGTTAGAATCTGATATTGATAAAGAATTAAATATAGCAAGACTAAGAAATTATATTCAGATAAAATTAAATCAGGGAATACCAAGAAATGAAGTTGAACAATCGCTAAAAATGAAAGGCTGGAAAAAAGAGCAGGTGGAAGAGGCTTCCAAGAATACAAAAGTAAGGCCTTTGATATAGAAAAGCTTTTATATCTAATACTTTTTCAAGTCTGAACGTGTCTTTCAAAAATATTCTAAAAAAAACATGGGATTTTATATGGCATGAAAACAGTCTTGCTTCATGGCTGGTTAATGTAATACTAGCATTTGTTATAGTAAAATTTCTTATTTATCCTGGTTTGGGATTAGTATTAGGTACAGGATATCCTGTTGTTGCAGTTGTTTCTAATTCAATGGAGCATGCAACTAATTTTGAAGATTGGTGGGAAAATAATAAGGATTTTTATTTAGTGAAAAATATAACTAAAGAAAATTTTTCAGAATATCATTTCAAAAATGGTTTCAATAAAGGGGATATAATGGTTTTAATATGGAGAAAACCTGTAAATATCAAGATAGGAGATGTTATTGTTTTTAAGGGTTCATTAAAAGATCCTATTATTCACAGAGTTGTTAGAATTTATATGGAAGATGATAATTATTATGTACAAACAAAAGGAGATAATAATTCAGATTCAAGACAGGATGAATTAAAAATTCCTATAAGTTCAATAGTTGGAAAGGCAGTATTTAGAATTCCATTTTTAGGGTGGGTAAAAATATTTGCTTTTGATTTAATTAATATGTTCATAGGGAGGTAAAAAAATGCAATTTTGTCCAAAATGTAGTTCAATTTTAGTTCCTGAAAAAGGAGAGAGAAAAACAAAGCTAGCTTGCTCTTGTGGTTATGTTTCTAATATAAAAGAAGCAGTTATTAAAGAACAAGTTAAACTAAAAAAAGGCATTGAAATAAAGCATAAAAAGGTAATATTACCAAAAACAAAAGCAACTTGCTCAAAATGTGGAAATAAACAAGCATACTATTGGCTGCAGCAAACAAGAGGTTCTGATGAACCAGAAACAAAATTCTATGAATGCACTAAATGTGCTTATAGATGGCGTGAATACTAAAATGTACATAGAAAAACAAATTAAGAATTTGAATAGTTCAGATACTCATATTGCAGTATCTGGTTTTATTGTTTCTAAAGAAGAAAATTCTTTTATTCTAGATGATAAGACTTCTCAGATACTAATTTTATCAACAGAAGATGTTAATATTGGTGATTATATTAAAGTATTTGGAAATCTTATCTTCAATAATAATGATAAACTTATTCAGGCAAATATAATACAAAATCTAAATAAAATAGACAAAGAATTACATCAGAAAGTTTTAAAGATGTTATAGAAAGATTTATATATAAAATTTATTTAATTAAACTAATGGCAGATTTAATTTTAATACCTGTACTCCTTTTTGGTGTAATTTTAGGTTTATATGAATTGATATTAATACATAGAGATGAAAGTTTTAGAGGTTCTCATTGGTTAGGACATGGTCTTCATGCTATATTTTTTATGATAATTGCATTATTTGCAACTATGAATACTGAGTTTTTTTTAGAAGTAACAGGATTATTAGGTTCAGGAATTCCTTTGATAAGCAATGTTCTGCTTGTAAGAATTGCAGTTGGTATAATACTAAACATAAAGATGCATGCAACATCTGCTGTTATTAAAGGGGGTGGATTAGCTGCAAGAGGAATGGCAGAACATTGGACTCATACAATTATTGTTTCAGCTTTGGTTGTAATAGCACCTTATATATGGCCATTTATTGCTCCATTAGTGCCTTCTTATCTTGGCGGATTAGCTTAATAAAATATATAATAAAGTTTAGCAAAGTATATATACTAGATTTTTTTCAATTTTTATATGAAATTAGTCATTACAGATTCAAGATTATTAAAAGAGCCTATAACAATAATATCTGAATTAGTAACAGAAGTTAAGTTAAAATTTGACAAAGATAAAATGCAGTTAGTTGCAATGGATCCTGCAAATGTAGCAATGGTCATATTCCAATTATTAAGCTCAAGCTTTAGCGAATATAAGGTTTCTGATGAGGAAATAGCAGTCAATCTTGATAATTTTAAGAATATATTAAGAAGAGCAAAATCCTCAGATACATTAATAATAGAATCTGAAAAAAACAAGTTAAAAATAACAATTAAAGGAGAGACAACAAGAACATTTAATCTTGCAATGATAGATATAACTACTGCAGATCAAAAAATACCTGAACTTGATTTTCCAATTAAGATTAATACAAATACATTATTATTCAATGAGGCTATAGAAGATATGGATATTGTTTCTGATTCTGTTAATTTTGTTATGAAGGATAATGTGTTCCTTATAAATACAGAAGGAAGCTTTAGTAATGCACTTGTTGAGTTAGTTCCAAGTAATGAAACTATTATTACTTCAAGCACTAATGATGCTAAATCTAAGTACTCTTTAGAATATTTAAAAAAAATAATTAAGGGTTCAAAGTTAACTAATGAGGTTGTTATTCAATTTGACAAGGATTATCCATTAAAAATTGATTATATAATAAAAGACAAGTTAAGTCTTGGATTTTTATTGGCTCCAAGAGTTCAGAATGATTAATTTTCTGGCTCTATAACTATCTTATTTCCAATCTTGCTTATTGTTATTTCTGTTTTTTCTGTTAATTTAAGCTGTTTTTCAATATCTGAAGGTATCCTGAATACAAGACCACCACCACTCATAGAGAGATGTCGGTATAATTTTAATGATTCTGGCCAAACTCCTAATTTTCTTGCTGTTAAAATTACTCTTTGTGTTTCTTCTTCATAAGGGAATTCTTCATTGCAATTGGTGCATCTTTCTCCTTTTACAATAAATATATAACCATCTATTTCAAAAATTATATCCTCTACTTTAATTAATTCTCCTTTTTCACATGCTAAACATTTTTTCATTTTCCTTCAGCTCCAGTTATTATGAATATCTCTTTATATTCATCATCTTTTATAAATATTAATTTCCTGCTTTTTCCTTTTGCTTTAATATAAACCTCATATTTATATTTTCCTACTTTTTCAATTTTTTCTGCTTTTTCTAATATACCCTTCAGCGAATAAATATCATAATCCCATTTTCTCATCCAACCTAAAACAAAATGCTTGCTCGGCCTTATTTTGTATCCAATTATATCCATACATTTTCACTACTTTTTGTAGTGTTTTTGTTATATATAAACTTTTCTATATGATTTCAGCACTAAAAATATTTATAAACTTCTTTTTTATTGATTTAGTATGAAAAAAAGAGGTCAGGTAACCACTTTTATGATAGTTGGTTTGGTATTATTAATAATATTTGTTTTAATTTTCTTTTTAAGAGATTCTTTGTTTGAGAGTATAAGAGGAGTTGAAGGTACAAAGATGATTCTTAGTTCCCAATTAGAAGAGATTAATCATAAAATGGATGATTGTATAACTAAACAATCAACAGAAGTTTTAAATTTAATGGCAAAGCAAGGAGGTTCTGTAAGTCCTGTAAATTACAGATCTTATTATGGAGATAAGATTTCTTATTTATGCTTTAATATTCCAGATACAAAAAAATGTGTTAGTGATGGATTATCAATAACTGAATTGCAGAATGAACTTAATAATAATTTAAAAGATGTAATAAAAAATTGTATTAATATTGATTCTTTCAGAGATGACAGAAGATATGAAATGGACATTGGTGATTTTAATTTTAATTCAATTATTCTTGAAAAAACAGTTCTATTTAATATAAGTTATCCTGTAACACTGAAAAGAAAGGATGTTGAATTGAATAGTTTAGGTGTTTCTAAGACTATTAATGTACCCTTAGCAAAAATACAACAGACTGTTCTTGATATTTTAAATACAGAATCTCAAACAGGAGATTTTGATAATGTTATGTACACACTTTCAAAAAGAAATGAAATTAAAGTTATAAAGAAAAGACCTTCACCAGATAAAATATTTATTATTACTTATCAAGATAATCCATATCAATTTCAGTTTGCAATAAAAGGATGAAACTAATAAAAACAAAGGCGATATTTGAAATGATTTTAATAATCTGTGTTACATTCTCTATTTATTTAATGTCTGTTGAACCTGTAAGGGCAGATGATTATGGTTGCTGTGAAAAAATAGGAAATAAATTCTGTGAGCCAGGTTATCAATCAAATTGTGATCAAAGCAATGGTTATTTATTTGTTCCTGGAACTTCTTGTGCTAGCACTGATGTATGCAAGACTGGGACCTGTTTTATTGATGGACAGTGCTTTGCTAATTATCCAAAATCAAAATGTAATAATTTGAATGGAGTTTGGTATGACAAATCAATTGACAAAGTTTCTGAGTGTTCTCTTGGATGTTGTGTTATTGGTACAAATTGTAATTTAGTTACACAAGAAAAATGTAAATCTTTAACTCCAACTGGTTTGCAAGTAAATTTCTTATCTGGAATTAATAATGAACAATTATGTATTTCTGAATGTAAAAAAGAAGATAAAGGTTGTTGTGTCTATGGGGAAAATAATATTTACAAATATACATCAAGAGGACAGTGCTCAAATCTAGATGGAGAATTTAAACTTGATACTTATTGCAGTTCAGTTCCTGATTCAAAATGTGTTTCAAATGATCATGTTGGTTGTGTTGATGGTTCTAATGATTTATATTCATTTGATTCTTGCGG
>JAHIVQ010000003.1 GCA_018816585.1 Nanobdellota archaeon | reverse complement strand
TTAATATATCAACCCTTTAACTCTTCGTTCTTTTGGAATATAATTTATTATTATTCCTTCTTTGCCATATCCACAGCCAAGAAAATCATTTTTATACTTTATTATAACAAATCCATCAATGTCTTTTCTTACAAGATTCTCGCCATTAAACCAATATACTAATTCATTTTCTTTTATATCAATAATATTTTTATTTGCTTTATCTCCTATTAATTGTGTTCCTTCTATTGTTAATCTTATTCCATTCTTTGCAAGAGTGCAAAAATACAAGCCAAGATTATTTATTCTTAATTTTTGAAAATCTACCTTTCTTAGGTCTTTGCTTATTAGAAATATTTTATCCTCATTCTGGAAAAAAGCATAATCAAGCCCAAGGTTTTTTATATCAAACTGCTTTATAATTCTATTTATAATTTCAAGTGATTCCTTCTTGTTAAGCACCCTTAGATTCATAATATTTATATATAAACCTAGTTTAAATAAATTATGTTAAAAGAAAACATCAGGAAGTATGCCTTGGAGAATGCAGTAAGACATAATGGCAAAGCAGTTCTTGGTTCTATTATTGGCAAATTGATTAATGAAGATCCAAATATAAAAAATAAATTAAAAGAAATTTCTAAGGAAATACAATCTATAATAAATGAAGTAAATAAATTAAGCTTAGAAAAACAAACAGATGAATTAAAAAAAATAGCTCCTGAATTACTGGAAAAAAGAGAAAAACAAGAAATTAAATTAAAAGAACTTTCAAATGTTTCTGGAAAAGTAATTATGAGAATAGCTCCATTTCCTTCAGGCCCGTTGCATATAGGTAATGCAAGAACTATTATATTAAATGACGAATACTGCAAGAAATACAAAGGAAAATTATTATTAATTATGGATGATACTATTGGTTCTGAAGAAAAGCCAATTGTAAAAGAAGCATATAAATTAATTCCTGAAGGACTTGATTTTTTAGAAGTTAAATATGATAAAAATATAATTTACAAATCAGACAGATTAGAAATTTACTATAAATATGCTGAAGAATTAATTAATAAAAATAAGGCTTATGTTTGTTCTTGCTCATCTGAAGAATTAAGGGAGAATAGAAAAAATGAAAAAGATTGCAAGTGCAGATCTCAATCTGTAACTGAAAACTTAAAAAAATGGAAATTAATGTTTGACAAAAAAACAAAAGAAGGTTCTTTCACACTAAGAATAAAAACAAGTATGCAGGATAAAAATCCAGCTTTCAGAGACAGGGTAATAGCAAGAATATCTGAAAGAGAGCATCCAAGAGTTGGAAAAAAATATAGAGTATGGCCATTACTTGATTTCTCATGGGCAATTGATGATCATTTGCTTAATGTAACTCATGTAATAAGAGGAAAAGATTTAATGATAGAGTCAGATATGGAAAAATATATCTGGGATATATTCAAATGGAAACATGCTGAATTAATACATAATGGATTATTGCAATTAGAAGGAGTAAAAATATCAAAATCAAAAGCTCAAAAAGAAGTTAAGAGTGGTGAGTATTTTGGATGGGATGATCCAAGAACATGGTCCCTGCAATCATTGAAAAGAAGAGGCATTAAAGCAGAGGCAATAAGAACTTTTTTATTGCAATTTGGATTAAATCAGAATGAAGTTACAGCACCAATTGATGGTTTATATTCTGAAAACAGGAAGTTAATAGAAAAAGAAGCTGATAGGTATTTCTTTATTGAAAATCCTAAAAAGATTAAAATAAAGAATATTCTTAAAACAATCAAGGAAGCAAAAGCACCACTTCATCCAGATTTAAAAAAAGGTTTTAGAATACTAAAGATAAATGATGAATTTTATGTTTCTGATTTAATAGAGAAAAATAAAACATATAGATTTATGCACTTGTTTAATTTTAAAAACAATGAGTTTGTTTCAGAAGAATATGAACAAGGCTTAAATGCAAAAATGATTCACTGGCTGCCTGTTTCAAAGGATTTAGTAAATATTGAGGTATTAATGCCTGATGGCTCTGTTAAGAAAGGTCTTGGAGAAGTTGATATTAAAAATGTTAAGGAAAATTCTGTTATCCAACTGGAAAGATTTGCTTTCTGTAAACTTGATAAAAAAGAGAAAAATAAGCTAGTTTTTTGGTATACTCATAATTGACAGCCTATATTAGTTAATATAATTCCTTTAATCCCTTGATATACTTTTTTAAATAAATCTGAACTGGATCCATAAAATCCACTTTTGGGTATAACATCATTTTCATATTTTTCTTTATATAAATTTAATATACTAAATTCATGCTCTTTAATTTCAGGTGAACCTCTGGTACATATTCCTACAACAAGTTCTAAATCACATAAAACTTCTTTCAACAATCTATCTTCTACTTCTTCAGAAAATTGCTTAAATTTCATATTTTTATATCTAAAAAGTACTTATAAAATTTTCTAAATCAAGGGCTAAAGAAAAGCTTTTTAAATAGGTAGTGTATTAAAAATTATTAAATTAATGATTTAAGAGGAGTCAAAATGAATCTTAATGAAGAGTCACAAAAAGATATTATAGAAAAAGCATATGAAGCCATAGAACAGGCAAAAAAATCAGGAAAAATTAAAAAGGGTTCTAATGAAGTTACTAAAGTAGTAGAAAGAGGAATAGCAAAATTAGTTGTTGTTGCCAAAGATGTAGAACCAAAAGAGATAATTATGCATTTTCCAGCACTTTGCAAGGAAAAAAACATTCCTTTAGTAGTTGTTCCTTCTAAAGAAGAGCTAGGTGCTTCTGCAGGATTAAATGTAAAGACAACAGCAGTTGCTATAATACAAGAAGGAGATGCTAAGAGATCAATTAAGTATATTATAGATAATTTAAAATAATTCTTTAAAAGATGGCAGAAAAAAAGAAAGCTAAAGCTGATACAAAAGCTGAAAGAAAAGAAAAACGTAAGCAGAAGAAGGAGATTCATATAGATTCTAGTAAATCTGAGAAAGAAGTAACTGGTGGTGGTTTATTCACTCATGCTTTTCCAGCAAGAGTTGAAGAACTTGTAGGGAGAACAGGTATGAGAGGAGAAGCAACACAAGTCAGATGCAAGATTCTTGAGGGACGTGATTTAGGAAAAGTTCTTAGAAGAAATGTAAAAGGACCAATAAGAATTGGTGATATACTAATGTTAAGAGAGACAGAAATTGAAGCAAGAAAATTAGCTCAAGGAAAGAAGAGGTAAATTAAATGAAATGTTCATTCTGTGGAAAGGATATTCCTCATGGAACTGGTAAGATCTTTGTAAGAAGTGATGCTAAAGTTTTATATTTTCACGTAAAAAAGTGTGAGTCTAATGCTCTAAAATTAAAAAGAGATGCAAGAAAGTTAAAATGGACTAGTTATTATGAAAAAGGCAGTGTACGTAAGAAGAAGACTAAAAAATAATCTTAAAAGCATTTATAAATTAAAAACTTCATTTTTAACTTTTTATTCAATTCATTTTTGTCTTCAATTACATTCAATATATCCTTAATATTTACAAAATCAAAAGATTTATATTTTACCTTTAACTGTTATATTTATGGTTAAAAGCATTGGTAACATTAAAATTGTAGTAAATTTATATGAAATAAACAAAGGAAATAAATCTCTACCTTCATATAAAGCTATTGTTAAACGTGACGTTATTAACAAATCAAGATTAAATATTGGGGATGGTTGTCTTTTTCAATTAAATAATTGTATCTTTCCTTCAGTTATGGTTAAACATAATAACTCTAAAGGATCATATTGTTATTCATTTACCATCCCTAGAGAAATTGCAAAAGATGTAAAAGTTAGAAATATAGAATTAAATTTATTACAAGTATGTAAGTCTTCAAAGATAAATTATATAAAAAAAATAAAAAATTATATAGTCTTACCAAAATTCACAAAAACTCGTATAGGTAATCCATTATATTCTTTTAGTTTAAATAAAAATGATAATATTGTTTGGATTTATAGTAGGGGGTGCAAACCCTTTGTATTACCTAAAAAAATACAAATTATACATAAAGAAAATGATTTGATAGAAATTATGGGTGCATTTTTCTGTGAAGGTCTTAGATTTAGAAAAAAAGGTCACAATCTAGATAGATTTTCATTCTCTAATTCAGAACCCGAACAAATTTCTTGGTTTATTGATTCCATTAAAAAATTATTCAAAATAAAAAAAGAGATTTGGGATTGTCAAATATTATTTCCTAAAACAAACCCAAATTTAATTAATAAATTAAAATGTTTTTGGTCTAAACAAGGTATTAATAAAAATAATATTAAGGTGTATAAAAATGAATCTGTAAGGGCAAAATATGGGGTTTGTATAATATCAATTAGTAATTCTAGCTTAGCTGAGGTTTTTCATCAGATATATGAATATTGTAAAAATATAGTTTGTAATAACAAGCGATATGCTCTAAGTTTTTTTAGAGGAGTTAGTAGAGGAGATATAGGCATTGCAAAAAATTGTATTACATTTTCTACACGAGAAAAAGAAGATGTAGAATTATATGCAAAAGTTTGTAAATTACTTAATTTATCTCCCTCAAATCCGTATTATAGTAGTGGTTGTTGGAATGTTAACATATATGGGTATAATAATTTTAAATATTTGATAAAAAATGATGCTATAAAACATACCAAAAGAAAGAATATTTTATATAAAAATTTTATAAATTCTAAAAAAAGTATACTTTATAAATATCTGAAGAATATATCTAAAAATATAAATTCTTCCCTCTCTTTAGCTAAAATATTGGGTCTTTCTCAGATAACTACTGTTTTTTATCTTAGAAAATTCAGAAAAGAAGGATATATTAAAAGTACAAGAAAATATAAAAACAGACCTTATATATATACATTAACTTTAAAAGGAAATAATATATTAAAATTTTACTCTAAAATAGAGAAGGTAATAATATGATAAGACAACCTATCGTGGTCTTCCTTGGACATTATCTTAGATAACCAAAGATGTAGACCATGGAAAAACAAGTATAATTGACAAAATAAATGAAACAGCTATTGCGAAATCTGAAGCAGGGGGAATAACACAGAGGATTTCTTCAACAATAATTCCATTGCAAACAATAAAGAAAATATGTGGCAAATTATTAAGTAAAGATATAAAGATTCCAGGTTTACTATTCATAGACTCACCTGGACACGCTGCTTTTAATAATTTAAGGAAAAGAGGGGGGAATTTAGCTGATATTGCTATATTAGTAATTGATATAAATGAAGGATTAAAACCACAAACACTTGAGTCTATTGAGATATTAAAACAATATAAAACTCCTTTTATTATTGCTTTAAATAAAATAGACTTGATAAATGGTTATAGAAAAATTGAAAATAAATTTTTGTTAGAAAGTATAAATTCACAGCCAGAATCATTTCAAAAAGTTCTTGATGAAAAATTATACAAAATTGTTGAGAGTTTATTTGGATTAGGATTTGATTCAGAAAGATTTGATAGATTAACAGACTATACAAAGCAGATTTCTTTAATTCCATGCTCTGCAAAAACAGGAGATGGAATAGCTGAATTATTAATGGTAATAAGTGGGTTATCACAAAAATATCTTGAAAATTCATTAAAAACAGATGTTAAAGGCCCAGGAAAAGGAATAATTTTAGAGATAAAAGAAGAAAAAGGTTTGGGAACTACTTTAGACGTAATAATTTATGATGGTTCAATAAGCAAGAATGATCAGATAATAATAGGAACATTTGATGAGCCAATAATTACAAAAGTAAAAGCAATATTTGAACCTGAAAAATCAAGATTAAAATCTGTAAATAAAGTCAGTGCTTCTTCTGGTGTAAAAATATCAGCAATAGGAATAGAAAATGCAATATCTGGCATGCCGTTAAAAGTTATAAGTAATATTGAAGATGATGTAAATGAAATAAAACAGGAAATTAATGAGATTCTTATTGAACTTGATAATGAAGGTGTTGCAATTAAGGCAGATTCACTTGGGTCAATGGAGGCATTAATAAAACTTCTTAAGGAAAATAATATTAAAGTAAAAAGAGCTAGTATTGGAAATATAAGCAAAAAAGACATATCTGAAGTTTCAGCTGAATTAGATCCATTAAATAAAGTAATTCTTGGATTTAATGTAAAATCTGAAATAACAAAAGAAGTAAAAGTAATTCTAAGTAATGTTATTTATACAATAATAGATAAATTAAAAAAATGGCAAGATGAAGAGAAGAAAAAAATCGAAGCAAAAGAGCTTGAGAATGTAACAAGACCTTGCAAGATTAAAATATTACAAGACTATGTATTCCGTGCAAGTAATCCTGCTGTTGTAGGTATTGAAGTTTTAGCTGGAACACTAAAAATAGGTACTCCTTTATTTAGGGATGAAAAAAAATTAACAGATGTTAAAAGTATGCAGTTAGAGAAAGAAAATATTAAAGAGATTCCACAGGGAAAACAAGGGGCTATTTCCCTGCCAGATGTGACTATTGGAAGGCAGATAAATGAGAATGATATACTTTATTCTTTTGTTACAGAGCAAGAATTCAGGAAATTAAAAGAATTGAAAAGGTTTTTAAATACTGATGAAATCGAGATTTTAAAGGAGATAGCTAATATTAATAGGAAAAATAATCCTTTATGGGGTATATAAATGAGTGTAAATGAAGATATAACTGGAGAACATATAGAACAATTATTTACAGATTATATTAATTATAATTGTGTAACTGCAAAAGAGACTTTAAAAATAATTTTCTCTGAAAATAGTGATCTAAAAGAAGAATACAAATCAATGATTGAAGAAAGTGGGATATTAAATTAAGATGGAAATTAAATCAGTAATTTGTTTGAAAAATGGGAAAAGTTATCCTAAATTAATAGATAATACTAATTTGATAAATAAAAAACTTGGTGATAAATTAGAAGGTTCTTTAATTGGATTAAGTGGATTAGAACTTGAAATAACTGGGGGTTCTGATAATTCAGGATTCCCAATGAGGGCAGATATTCCAAGTGCATCAAGAAAGAGAATTCTTACATCAACTAAAAGCGTTGGGATTAAAATAAAACAAAAAGGATGCAAGATAAGAAAGAGTGTATGTGGTGGAATAATATCTAATGATACTGCTCAAGTTAATTTTAAGGTTATAAAAGGCGATGCAGAAAAGCATTTTAAAACAGAAGAGAAAAAAGAAGAAGCAAAGGAAGAAGTTAAAAAAGATGAAAAAGCAGAAACTAAAGAGAGCCCTAAAGAAAAGAAAGAATAATCATCTATAAGTTAATTTTATAAATCATCTTATTCTATTTTAATTATGATTAAAAAGGCAAAGAAAGCAAAAACTGAAGTTAAAGAGAAATCTATCAAAAAAGTAATTAAAGTAGAGACAAAAAATGAGGCAGTTCAGCCAGAGTTAAATATTGGATTAGTTGGGCATGTAGATCATGGAAAAACAACATTATTAGAAAGATTATCAGGAAAATGGAGTGATACTCATTCAGAGGAAATCAAGAGAGGAATAACAATAAAGCTTGGTTATGCTGATGCTTCTTATTATTACTGCAAGAAATGTAATATTTATACAAGAGAGAAAAAGTGTTCTTGTGGTGAAACACCCGAACTAGTAAGAAGAGTCTCTTTTGTTGATGCACCAGGTCATGAAACACTAATGGCAACAATGTTATCTGGTGCTGCAATAATGGATGCTGCCTTGTTATTAATATCTGCAGATGAGCCGTGCCCTCAACCACAGACTGAAGAACACTTAATGGCACTAAATCTAACAGGAATAAAAAATATAATTATAGTACAAAACAAAATTGACTTAGTCTCAAAAGAAGATGCAATAAAAAATTACAATGAAATCAAGAATTTTATTAAAGGAACTATTGCAGAAAATTCTGTAATAATACCAATATCAGCAAAATACAATTTGAATATAGATAAATTAATAGAAGTAATAGCTAAATTACAAGTTCCAGTAAGAGATATTATTAAAGAACCATTAATGTTCATTGCAAGAAGCTTTGATATTAACAAGCCAGGTTCTGAAATAAAAAGTTTAATTGGGGGTATTTTAGGTGGATCAATAAAACAAGGTAAATTAAAAATTGGAGATGAAATTGAAATCTTACCTGGAGTAAAAAAAGATGAAACAAAATTAAAATTTGATGCTGTAAAAACAAAAATAATTGGTATTAAAACAGGGGGTGTATCAGTAAAAGAAGCAAGTGCAGGTGGCTCTATTGCAATATTAACAGATTTAGATCCAAGTATTATAAAATCAGATAATCTTGCTGGTAATTCTCTTGGATTAGTAAATAAATTACCACCTGTTTATTATGAATTAAATCTTGAACCAAAATTATTTGACAGGGTTATAGGAATTAAAGTACAGCAAAAAGTTGATCCTATAAAGAAAAATGAACCATTAATGATCAATGTTAATTCATCTGTTACTTTGGGCATCGTAACTGAGTTAAGCAAGAACCAAGTGCATTTAATGCTAAAAAGACCAATCTGTGCATCAAAAGAGGATAGATTCTGCATATCAAGAAGAATTGATAATAGATGGAGATTAATTGGTTACGGATTAATAAGGTAATATTTATAAATTAAATTTTCTTCTTTTAAGTATGAATAAAAGAGTTGGTAAATTAGTATTAGTTATGATTATTTTATTCTTTGGATTTCTTTCTTTTCAGAGATATACTGGATTTGTTGCTTATAGTGATAATATAACAATACCAGAAACATTTATACAAAATTTAGATGTTGAAAATGTAAAATTATATGATACTAATAATAATGGTCTAGTTGATGTAATAGAACCAGGTAAATTAGCCAAAGTAAAAATAAAAGATACTGAAAAACAAAGAGTCATTATCAGTTTTAATGATGGCAGTATAAGTGTTATGGAATTAACAGAAGATGATATAAATGAGTTATTAAAAAATACAAATATTAAAAGTTTATCTCTAGATTATAAATTTAATTTAACATTGCAGGATACAATTCCACTAATAAATGCAAGTTTAGTGTATTCTATTGTAATTACAAATAATATTACTGGTTCTGATAGTGTGTGCATTCTTGATTCAGGTATTTATTCTAGACATGCTGCTTTCAAAGATAGAATAATTGCAAAAAAATGTTATGCTGATGATGATTATATTGGAAATAATAATGGGTATTGTGCTAATAACACTGAAGAATCTGACAGTGCTGAAGATGATTTAGGGCATGGAACACTAGTTGCAGGTATTGTTGGTGCTTCAGATGGAATAACAGGAGTTGCTCCTAGTTCAAAATTAGTCATTGTAAAAGTATGTAATTATATGGGGCAGTGCCAGTATTCAGACTTGATAAAAGGAATAAATTATTGTATTAATAATAAAAATAATTATAATATTTCTGTTATAACTTTAAGTCTTGGAACAGGTTATGTTTATTCTGATTATTCCTCTTGTAACCTTGATAATATAGAAATAACAAATAGTATAAATAATGCATTTGCAAATGGTATATTTATTGATTCTTCTTCTGGTAATTCTGGTTCTAATTCAGGAATTTCAGCACCTGCTTGCTTGTTTAATATTACTTCTGTTGGTGCAACTGATAAAAATGATAATATTGCTTATTATTCTAATATTGGATATATGCTTGATTTATTAGCTCCTGGTTCTAATATTAATACTACTAGTTGTATTGGAAGTGGTTCTTTATGTGATCCAAGTGGTTATACTAATAGATTTTCAGGAACATCATTTTCAAGCCCGCATGTAGCTGGTTCTGCTATCTTATTAATACAATATGCAAAAGAAAAGTATAATATAATTTTAAATCCTATTGAAATAGAAAATATATTAAAAGAGAGTGGAAAAATAATTAATTATAATAATATAAACTATTCTAGAATTGATTTATTAAGTGCAGTTAATTACATTGATTATTATTTAAATGAATCTTTAGATACATGGATTGATTTAAACAAGGAAAAACCATATTATTATTTAAAAGAATATTTAGAAAATATAACTTTCTATGCTAATTTTACAACACTTGCAGAAAATAAATCATGTATTTTATATTTTGATAATAATAGCTTTAATATGAGTATTAATAATATATTTGAATATAGTTTAAATATTAATAATTTTACTAATTATAATTTTAGTGTTAATTGTACTAGTAATAAAACATTATCTTCTTATGGAAATATATTTATAAATGATTTTAATTTTTATCTTAATCACACAATTAATATATCTGCACTAAATCTTGAAAATAAATCTATAAAGAATATGAGTCTTGTTATATATGAATTTAATAATTCTAATTATTTATATAATATTAGCTTTAATGGTTCTGTTTTATTAAACTTAACTGAGTTTGTTGTAATAAATTCCAGTTTTTTTAATAAAACCCCCCATGAACTTATCATTTATTATAATAATATTAGCGAAGAAAGAAATATTAGTATAAATGATTCTATTAGTGAAGAATTTATTCTTGATGTTTTTGTAAATGATAGTGAAGAGATTATTACACCTATTTCTGCTCCTGCTTCAAGTAGTTCTGGTGGTGGGGGTTCTACAAAGAAAAAAACTGAAACAAGTGCAGAAGATGAAGAAACAAGAGTGCTTGAACAGCCAGAAGAAAAACCTGAAACAAGGATTTTAGAGATGAAAAAGGCAATTGAAAAACAGATAACAACTGAAGAGAAAAATTACAGCTTGTATTATAAAGGATTTATATTTATACTTTTGATATCAATCTTTAGTGTATTATACTTATTCTTTAGAAAGAAAAAACATTAAGAAAAAGCACCTAGAGTAAAATCTTTCTTAACATCTTCATTTGGTATTTTAGCTATACTTATTATTTTATCACCTTTATCAAGCTTCATTATTCTTACACCTTGTGTATTCCTGCCAACTTCAGAAATATCAGAAACATTTGTTCTTATTAAAGAACCATTTTTAGTTATTAACATAATATCATCTTTTTCACTAACAATTTTTATACCAGCAACCTTGCCATTTCTTTCACTAACCTTAATATCCATAACACCAGAACCGCCACGTGAAATCAATCTGTATTCTTCTATATTTGTTCTTTTACCAAATCCATTTTCTGTTATAGTTAATAAATAAGAGGAGTCACATATTTCAAGTCCAATAACAGAAGCATTTCTTAATAATATCCCGCGCACTCCAGAAGAATTTCTACCAACAGATCTTACATCAGATTCTTCAAAACGAACAGCCTTGCCATTGTCTGCTTCTAAAATTAATCTTTTAGTTCCATCAGTTATTTTTACAGATACTAATTCATCATTATCTTTTAGATTAATTGCAATTATTCCTCCTTTTCTTGGATTTGAATAATCAAATAAAGAAGTTTTTTTAATTAACCCATTTTTAGTTGCAAAGAATAAATAATTATCTTCTCTAAACTTAGTTATTGGTATTAAAGCACTTATTTTTTCTTCTTTATCAAGATTTAATAAGTTAATAACAGCTGAACCTTTAGCATATCTTGTTGCTTCTGGTACTTCATAAGTTTTCATCCAGTGAACCTTGCCTTTATTTGTAAATAACAATAAATAATCATGTGAGTTTGCTATTACTAAAGATTCAACAAAATCTTCCTCTTTTGTTCCTGTAGCAATTATCCCCTTACCACCACGTTTTTGCTGTTTATATAATTCAAGTGATGTTGATTTTATATATCCTGAATGTGTTAAAGTTACAACTAATTCCTGATTTTTAATTAAATCTTCAGTTGCAATTTCTTCTGCACTCTCAAGAATAAGTGTTTTTCTTTCATCTCCATATTCATTTTTTAAATAAATTAATTCATCTTTTATTATTTGTAATATTTTTAATTCTGAAGCAAGAATTTCTTTTAATTTTTTAATTAATTCAACAAGATTATTATATTCATCAATTAATTTTTCTTTTTCTAAAGATGTTAATTTCTGTAATTTCATATCAAGAACAGCAAGAGCTTGTTCAGAGCTTAGATTATAAGTACTAACTAAATTATTCTTTGCTTCTTCTGTTGATTTTGATTTTTTAATTAATGGAATAACAGAATCAATATTTTCTATTGCAATTTGCAATCCTTGTAATATATGCGCTCTTTTTTCTGCTTTGTTAAGCTCAAATTGAGTTTTTCTTGTAACAACAATCTTTCTATGTTTTAGATAAGATTCAATTATCTCTTTTAGATTAAACACTTTTGGCTGGTTTTCATCTAAAGCTAATAAAATAACACCAAAACTAGTTTGTAATTCAGTATGTTTATATAATTGATTTAATATTATTTCAGGATTTGTTTTTGTTTCTATAACAATTCTTATTCCCTGCTTATTTGATTCATCTCTTATATCACTTATACCTTGTATTACTTTATCATTAACAAGATTTGCTATGTTTTCAACTAAAACTGATTTATTAACTTGATATGGAATTTCATTTACAATAATATTATTATTTTCAGTCTCTGTTTTTGCTCTTACTATAATCTTTCCTCTTCCTGTTTTATATGCATCAATAATTCCTTTAGTACCAAATATCAAAGCGCCTGTTGGAAAATCAGGACCTTTTACTAATTTTATTAAATCATTTATTTCTATATTTGGATTTTCTATTAGAGCAATAGTTGCATCACAAATTTCTTTTATATTATGTGGAGGAATATTAGTTGCCATACCAACTGCAATTCCAGAAGAACCATTAATTAGTAAATTTGGTAATCTTGCTGGCAAAACTAATGGCTCTTTTAATGAACCATCAAAATTATTTGTAAAATCAACTGTATTTTTATCAATATCAACAAGTAACTCTTCTGATATTTTTGATAGTTTTGCTTCTACATACCTCATTGCAGCAGCTGAATCTCCGTCAAGAGAATTATGTACAAATATACCCGAGGATAATGCAAAATTATGAGTCTTATCTATTGTTAAATCATAAACATCCATTCTTTTATTTAAGAATTTAATTTCAACTACTTTATGATTTTTATTAACCTCACATAAGATTAAATTAAGATTATTGCCAAAATATTTTTTAATTCCTAAATCCCAAGAAGTAAAACTTTTTATCCCAAAAATATTCTTTCTTGTTTTTTCATAATTCTCTTTATTTAAAATAAGATTATTTTCTTTTAAATAATTACAGATTCTCAAAAATTTCCTTTTCCCTGTTAAATTAGTTTTTCTATTTCTATTACTTGCACTAATTTTATCATGAAAGATTTTTTTATATTTTGGTATCTGCCACAATTTTTTCATGGTTATAGAAGCTCTCTTCCTAATTTCTTCAATTCTCTCCGGATGTTCCTTTAGATACTTTTTATTGATCTCACTCAAAGTTATAATCATTTTTTTCTTATAATTCTCATCTTTCCAATTTTCTAAGTTTCTTTTTCTCATTCTATCTGAATAGATCTTTTTATTTTCATTACTATTCCAAAATCTTTTTCTTCCTTCTATTAATTTTTTTCTATACTCTTCATCTATTTTGTGTTTTATAGAAATAAAATTGTAATGTGTTTGCCAATGTTTCTTCCAATTCATCCTTTTTATATTATCTGGATTATTATTTAATTTATTAAAATCAATGTGATGTCTTATTTTTCCAGAAGATTTTTTATAAATATTATTTTTTAGATTCCAATTATCTGAAAGAATATGAACAAAATCCCATATGCCTAATTTTGGTTGCAATATCATATCATATCCAATTGTATTAAAGTCATCTTCTTTTGTAGAAGATCTAAAATAAGAAGGCATTAAAGAATCTCTAGACATTAAATCTTTTGCTTCTTTGTAACTACCATCCTTCAACATAAATCTATGATTAGGGGTACATTTTATTTGTTCTCCATTATCTAAAATAACTTTTATAATTTTTGCATTTTCTTTTGTTTTTCTTGGATTTTTTATCTCTGCTATCTCTATTTCATTACTTTCATTAATTGTATAAGTAAAATTTCTTTTTCCTAACTTTTGCTCTTTTATTAAATCCTTAAATGATAAGTTTCTCCCATCTGTTAATTTAATTTTTGTATCTGCTGTAAAACACCCAAGATTTCCTTGTCCTGCTATTAATGGGTATCTTAATGAAAAATCTTGAGCCATTCTTATAAGTGAATCATAAACAGCAATATCTCCATGTGGATGATACTTACCAAGAACATCTCCAACAATTCTTGCACATTTTTTAAATGTTTTATTATAAAAAAGACCCATTTCATTCATTGAATAAAGTATTCTTCTATGAACTGGTTTTAAACCATCACGAACATCTGGCAAGGCACGATTAACAATAACAGACATAGAGTAATCTAAATAAGATTCTTTTAATTCATCTTCAACTATTACTTTTCTAATTTCTTGTACCATTTTATGTATCTATATTTTTTGCTAATTTTGCATTCTGCATTATGAAATCTCTTCTTGGCTCAACTTCTTCGCCCATTAACATTGAAAACATTTTATCTGCTTCAACTGCATCTTCTATATTTACTTGTTTTAGTATTCTATTACCTGGATCCATTGTAGTCTCCCATAATTGATCAGGATTCATTTCACCAAGTCCCTTAAATCTCTGGATTTCAGCATCATTTCCAAGTTGTTTTAATAAATTATTTAATTGTTCATCATTAAAAACATAAGATTTATTTTTTCCTTTTATTACTTTATACAGGGGGGCTTGCGCAATGTATAAATAATTTGATTCTATTAATTGTCTCATGTGCCTGTAAAAAAATGTCAAAAGTAAAGTGCAAATATGCTGTCCATCAACATCAGCATCAGTCATTATTATTATTTTATGATATCTTGCTTTACTAATATCAAAATTATCCCCAATACCACAACCAATTGCAGAAATCATATTAGTTATTTCATTATTCTTGAATATCCTGTCTAATCTAGCTTTTTCAACATTCAGTATTTTTCCTCTTAATGGAAGTATAGCTTGTATTTTTCTGTCTCTTCCCATTTTGCTCGAACCTGCTGCTGAATCGCCTTCCACTAAGAATAATTCACATTTTTCTGGTTCTTTATCTTGGCAATCGGCTAATTTTCCTGGTAAAGAATGAGAACCTAAAATAGATTTTCTTCTTGTTAGTTCAGATGCTTTTCTTGCAGCTTCTCTTGCTTTAGCGGCTGTAATACATTTGTTTATTATTGCTTTTGCTATTGAAGGATTTTCCTCAAAAAAATTATTTAAATAATCATTAACAATATTATCAACAAATCCTTTTACTTCACTATTACCAAGCTTAGTTTTAGTCTGACCTTCAAATTGAGGATTTGGAATTTTAACAGATATTATTGCTGTTAATCCTTCACGTGAATCAGAACCTTGAAGTGATTGATCTGATAATTTATGTTTTTTAATATAATTATTTATAACTCTTGTTAGTGCAGTGCAAAATCCAGTGTAATGAGTTCCATGTTCTATAGTATTTATATTATTTACAAATGAATAAACAGTTTCATTATAACTCATATTATACTGCATTGCAATTTCAACAATTATTTTTTCTTTTTCTTTTTCAAAATAAATAGCACCGTCTATTTTTTCCTTATTTTTATTTAATAGTTCAACAAAACTTTTAATTCCACCTTCATACTGAAATTTCTTTTCTTGATTTGTGCGTTCATCTTTTAATTCTATCAATAAATTCTTATTTAAAAAAGCAAGTTCTTCGAGCCTCTTTGACAAAAGATCAAAATCAAATGTTGTTGTCTCAAAAATTTTTTCATCAGGTATGAATTTTATTTCTGTTCCATTTTCATCTGAATCACCAATTACTTGTAAATCTGTAACAGGTTTTCCATACTCATATTTTTGATAGTATATTTTACCATCTCTTTTTATTTTTACTTCTAATAATTTTGAAAGGGCATTAACAACAGAAACACCAACACCATGCAAACCACCTGCAACTTTATATGTTTTTGAATCAAATTTTCCACCAGCATGCAATATAGTTAAAACAAGTTCAACAGCTGGTTTTTTTTCTTCTGGATGAATGTCAACAGGAATACCACGACCATTATCTGTAACTGTTATAGAACTATCTGTATTAATTATAACACTAATCTTATTACAGAATCCGGCTAAAACCTCATCTATTGAGTTAGAAACTACTTCATAAACCATATGATGTAAACCCCTTATACCCACATCACCTAGGTACATGGAAGGCCTTTTTTTTACCCCTTCTAGCCCCTTTAATACAGTAATACTAGAGGCACTATACTCTTGTTTTTTAGGGTTATTTTCCATTTTTAAGGCATTTATCTTATAAAATTAGATTTTTACTCCTAAAATGATAAAATTGAAGCATATTTATAAAGGTTTTTGCCTTATTTTGGCAAATGGAGCTTATTTTAAGCTTATTTTAAATATTTTTAATAATTTAAAAAAATAAGCAAAAAGTTTAAATATAACATAATGGTGATAATAATTAACATAATGGTGATAATTTATGAATATTTTAGATGTTATTAAAAAAAATATAAATATAAGAAAAATATTTGGAGAGCGTGAGCTGGTTATTATAGAAAAACAATTGCTTGGAGTTATTTTAAAACCCTCGGAAAAAACACGTCTTTCAAGAGATATAAGAAAAAAATTTGAAGCTATAAATTCACTTATGCAATTTAGTGAATACTTTAAACTCAAGCATGGAATGATTATTAATGAAAGAATTAATGATGCAAAAGAAGTTATTATAGAAAGCAAGTATTTTCCAAAGATTAAAAAGATTATATTATTCGGGAGTGCAGCAGAACATAAACTTGTGCTTCGTTCAGATATAGATATAGCAGTTGAGTTTACAGATATAACAAAAGAAGATGCAATGGCATTTAGATTGCATATTTTAGGAAGAGCTAATGAAAAAATAGACATACAGGTTTATAATATACTACCAGATAAAATTAAAAAGGAAATTGACTTAAAAGGAAAGGTGTTATATGAACGAAAGGATCAGCGATAAAATTAGAGAGATAGAAGAACATTTAGAACAGCTTGAGGAAATAAAGCCAGATTATCTAAAAGATTATATACAAGATTTCAAAATAAGGGCTGCATGCGAGAGATTAACTGAAAAGATTATAGAAGGGATAGTTGACCTTGCATTCTTGATTATTAAGGAAAAAAATTTTGATTCTCCTGAAAATGATTTGGAAACATTTGACATTCTTTTAGAAAATAATATAATACAAGAAAAACTAGCTAAAAAATTACAGGATGCGAAGCGGATGAGGAATATACTTGCACATGAATATGGCAAAGTAAATGATGAAATCATATTTTACTCTATAAAAGAAGAGCTAGGAAATGATGTTATGGATTTTATAAGGGCTATAAAGGTGATACTATGAAAAAAATAGTATTTGACACTGATTTTTTAATAGATTCAATAAAATTTAGAATAAATATATTTGAAGAAATAAAAAGAATATGTGATTTCAATTACGAGCTAAATATAATTGATAAAACCCTTGATGAAATTAAAAATAAATCAAGACTAAAATTAATCAGCGAATTACTAAAAGCAAATAATGTTAATATTATAAAAACTTTAGGTAATGATAAGGTAGATGATTTAATTGTTAAGTTAGTTGATAAAGATTACATTGTTGCAACTCAAGATCAAGGATTAAAAAGAAGATTGAAAAATAAAGGGGTTTTAATTATCACAATAAGGCAGAAGAATTATTTAGCCTTGCTTTAACTAAACAAAAAGCTTTAAAAATACTAACATTCCATTTAATAAAATGTTTTACGAGACAATTGCAAAAGGACATATAAGAATACCTCCAAGATTATTGACTGGTGAGGTAAAAGATTCTATTATGAATAATTTGAATAATACGCTTGATTTAAATGTCCCTCAAGAACTTGGAATTGTTATTGATATTCCAGAAATTATTGAAGTTGGTGAAGGTATAATAATTCCTGGAGATGGTGCAGCCTATTATGATACAAAATTCAAAATGATTATTTTTAGACCTGAAATGCAGGAGATTGTAATTGGAAAAATACAGGAAGTTGCTGATTTTGGTGCATTTCTTGATATTGGTCCAATAGATGGAATGATTCATATATCACAAACAATGGATGATTTTGTTTCATTTTCAAAAACAGGGGAATTACAAGGAAAAGAATCAAAAAAAACACTAAAAACAAATGATAAATGCAGAGCAAGAATTGTTGCAATATCATATAAGGATATATCCAATCCAAAAATAGGATTAACAATGAGACAACCAATGTTAGGCCCTTTGCATTATATTGAAGAAGATCTTAAAAAAGTGGAAAAGAAGAAATGAAAAAAGTATGCAGAAAATGTAAAGTTTTTGTAACAGGAAGCGAATGTCCAATTTGCCATGGAAATAATTTTACAACAAGCTGGAAAGGAAGAATAATTATTTTAAATCCTGAAAAATCAGAGATAGCACAAAAATTAGAAATAAAAGAAAAGCATGAATATGCAATAAAAATATCATAATGAAAATTATAAATGAAAAAGAAATGCCTTTATTGAATAGGAAAAGAGTTACATTAGATTTAGAACATCTTAATAGTAAAACTCCATCTAGAGAAGAGATAAAGAAAAAACTATCTGCGATTTTAAAATCACCTGAAGATTTAGTTGCAATAAGACATGTTTATACAAAATTTGGTCAAGGAGAATCAAAGGTAATAGCTCATGTTTATAATAAAAAAGAAGATCTTGATTATTTAGAAAAGAAAAAAGTAAAAAAACAAAAGGAAGATGGCAAAAAAGAAGAAGAAAAATAAAACTCCAAGCCAGAAATGGAAGAAGTATAAAGTAAATGGAGATAAGTTAGAGAGAGCTAAAACCTGCCCTAAATGTAATGTTTTCTTAGCTGATCATAAAGATAGACTAACATGCGGAACTTGTGGCTATATGGAAATGAAATCTAAGAAGTGATTATTTTATCTTATAGTGACTTATTGAGGTTATAGGAAATATCATTAATCCTGACATCTCTTCTTTTTGAGGATAATCTGATATTGTTATATCCTCTTTTTCAAGACTAACAAAATATCCTTTAAGAAAAACATTTTCTTCATGACTTTCATCATGTTTTACTTTAAATTCTAAGAGAGATCCAGGAACGATTATTCCATCTTTAATTTTCTTTTCAAATGATTCCTTTGTAAATATTTCTGATTCCATTTTTGAATATAAACCCTTACAAGACTCCATTGCTGAAGTCTTGCTCGGGAAAAAGAGGTGATATAATTTTGGTGCAAAACTTATATTTAAACCTTTCGGTTGTGTCCATTATAAAGTAGTGACTATTATAAAATCAAATAAAAAACTATTAAAATCAGAGAATTAGAGAAAAATATGCAAGATAAGATATATAACATGTTAATGCAGAAGGATGAAATAACCTGGCAGTCTATTATCTATGATTTAATCAGAAGTGGAGAGATGAATCCATGGGATATTGATATTTCTATCTTATCAAAAAGGTATCTTGAGACACTAAAAACCTTAAAAGAAGCTCATTTTCTTATATCAGGAAAGGTTGTTTTAGCTGCTGCTATTTTATTAAAGATAAAATCTGAAAAATTACTTACTGAAAACATAGCAAATCTAGATCAGCATTTATTTTCACAGGGAGAAACTGAAGAATTTTCTGATTTTGAAGATAATATTGAAAAACTAAGATTATTAGAAAACCCAAAACTTACTGTTAAAACACCGTTAACAAGAAAAAGAAAGGTATCTATGAATGATCTTATGGGTGCGTTACAAAGGGCTCTTGAAGTTGACCAAAGAAGAACAATGAAAAGATTAAGAGAGGAAGAACATTTAAGCAAGGTAAAAATACCTGAAAGAAAAATAGACATAAGCTCACTTATAAAAAATTTATATGATAAAATACTTGATTTTTTCAATAAAAAACCAACACTTACTTTTTCTGAATTAGTTGCTAGTGAGAGAAAAGAAGATAAGATAATGACATTTATTCCAATGCTTCATTTAGTTAACAAAGGAAAAATTGATATTGATCAAAAAGAGCATTTTGGTGAGATTGATATTATAAAATTATGATCCTGATACCCACAATTGAATTTTACAATCCCATCTATAACCTATTTCTTTTTTCCTGCCCCAAAAAGATTTCGCATCTTTAAAATCTTCCATTGAAAAATCGGAAAGTGTGAAAAATGTAGCAGGATATTCTTCTGCAACTTTTTTTCCAAGTTCATATAGATAGACATAATTTTTGTGAAGCTTTTCTGTAGATTCTTCATCCCAAGGGTTTGTATTATAATAACTAAACATACCATTTATTGAATTAATAGAACCAAAAGGCAAAATTAAAGAAGTTAAAACTGCTTCTTCAGGAATTACCGGATTAAAATGTTCAAATCCTTTTTTTGCAGCACCATCATAATTCTTTGAAGGTACTGAAACTAAATAATTTAAACTAGTAGTAGGAATTATTAATTTACTCTTTGAATTACTTCTTATAGCATACTAAGATAAATACTATTTATAAAGATTTATTTGAATAAATAACTATATTTTATTATATATTTTAATTTTTGATATTATGCTTAAATTATGATTTTAACTTTTTAATTAAATTTGTCAGTGTTAAAAACTGTTCCTTTCCTGTTTTCATATCTCTTAACTTAAATTTTTTCTTTTTAATCTCTTCTTTTCCTATGAATATTGTATATTCTATATTGTAAGAATTTGCATATTCTAATGCTTTTGATATTTTACCAAACATAATAGTTGTTGTAATTTTGCTTTTCCTTAACTGATTAACTAATTCTATTGATTTTTTATCTTCAGCTATAGAAATAATTAATACTTTTATTGGTTTTATATCAATCTTTGCTATTTCAGATATTCTATCAAGACCAAATGATATTCCAACTGCAGGTATTTCACGATTTAAATATTTTCCCACTACTTTATCATATCTCCCGCCTGCTGCTATTGTAAATTTATATTTATCATTGATAATTTCAAATACATTTCCAGTATAATATGAAAACCCTCTTGCAAGATTTGGATAGAATTTTAATTTAATTTTATAATTTTTGCAGATATTCATTAGTTCTTTAAGCTCAGAAGCACCTTCAAATTTATTTTTGACAAAATAATCTATATCTTTTGTGAAAAAAGAAAATAATTTATCTGTTTTATTGGTTATTTTACTAATATTTGCTTTTACTTCTTGGATAGTTAATTTATCTAATTTATCTATTTCTCTTATTATTAAATTAGTTTCATTAATATTCAAACTTTTAATAATACTATTTAGTAGTTTTCTATTATTTATTTTTATTTCAACTTTAATTTTTAATTCAGAAAAAATATCATTTGCTAGGGCTAAGCATTCTGCATCTGAATTAATATTAGAATCACCAATTATATCCACATCACATTGTGTAAATTCCCTGTAACGTCCTGGTTTTGCAGGCTCATCTCTGAATACATTTCCTATCTGATATCTTTTGAACGGAAGTTTAAGTGTTGGATTCTCTTTTAATAATCTAGCTAATTGTCCTGTAAACTCATATCTTAAAGCAAGTTTTCTCTGGCCTTTATCTTGCAATTTGAATATATCTGAAACAACATCATCATTTGATGTTTTGAGTAATTCTTCATATTCAATTGTTGGTGTTTCAATAGGTAAGAATCCATATAAAGAAAATTTTTCTTCTATTAATTTTTTTATATAATTCCTTTTAAGTGCTTCTTTACTTAAAATATCTCTGAATCCTTTTACTGTTTCTATCATTGTTAATATGGAGTGGCCGCCGAGATTTGAACTCGAGCTATAACCTATCTGCAGAATATTCCACAGGGTTATGTGCTACCAGGCTACACCACGGCCACCATACCCCCAAGAATTTTTATTGGTTTAAATAATTTTTTATAATTAGAACTAGCAAAATCTTCTCTAATTTTTGGTTTTATAACCACTTGGATGAATAAAATCACCTTTCATTGTAATAATAAAGTATATACTCTAGTATATAAATCTTACTTTTTATCTTTCTTATAATAATAAACTAAATATATAGATGCTGCTAAAACTCCAAGAAGATTAAATACAAGATCAAATGCATTATTCATATAACCACCAACATCTTTTGCAGCATTAAAAAATATTACTCCAACTAACTCAAGGATTTCATTAAAAGCTCCTACACCAGATACTATTAAGATTAGCAAGAGTGTAAGATATATTCCTTTCATTTTTATTTTATCATCTATATAAGGAAATAATAAATTATATGCAATGAGAGCTGCAACAAAAGAACCTATAAAATGAACAATATTATCATATTTTAATATATTAGAAATAATCCAAAAATCATATAATCTTACATCTCCAATATAAATGTAAACTCCAAGAATGTGTAAGGCAGCAAAGAGAAATAATCCAAATAAAATATTTCTCGTAAGATATAAATGTTTGTGATAAAATATTACAATAAGTGTAAGAACAGCTATCTCAACAATATAAAAAACCAACTCAAAATTCTTGTTTATAATTAATAAAACCAGCAAAGATAAGATAAATAAAATGATTACATAACTTATTATTTTTAATCTGGATTTTTCTATCATTTTCTAAAGCCAAAAAATCTTAATAATTTATGAATATTAGTTATATCTTCTTTATATTCTTCATTAAATTTCATACCTAAAATATCAGATGCAAGCTTTTTATATGCTAATGAAGACTTGCTTTTTGGGTATAATGTTATAACAGAACTTTTTTGCTTAATAGAGCTTTTAACAAAATCATCTTCCGGTATAATTGAAATTATTTTCTCTCCTATTATGCTTTCAACTTCACTTATAGATAATTCATACTTGCTTTCATTAAATCTTGTTAAGACAATCCCTCTTATTGGAATTTTAAGATTTTTTGCTAATTTAACTGTCCTTAATGCATCTGTCACTGAAGCTAAATCAGGATTTGTTACAACAAGAATCTCATCAGAGTTTTTTATGCTATTTACAACTTCCCTGCCAAGGCCAGGAGCATTATCAACTATTACTAATTCTGAATTTTTTTTAAGATCAGAATAAGCTTCTTTTAGTTTTTCAGGATAAACATCTGATAAATCTTTTAAAGCTATACTTGCAGGAAGTACCTTAATACCTGAAGAATGTATATAAACAGCTTCTGTAATATGATTTCTTCCTTTTAGAGCATCATTAAGAGTTATTGGTATTTTTGAAAATCCAAGATTTAAACCTAAATTAGGGGCAGTAAGATTTGCATCAAGTAACGTGACGTCTTTACCTAAATTTTTTAGAGCCATGCCAAGATTAATAACAACATTGGTTTTCCCAACTCCACCTTTTCCTGAACATATAGATATGATATAAGTCATGTTATATATTCCTCTACGAATCTTATAAAGTTTTTTGTTACCTCAAAATATTCAACTAAGACATCTGTTGTTATTTCAATTGGTTTTTTATCTTTTGTTATCATAGTTATGTGCTTTCTGTATTCCTCTCTTGGAGTATATTCACATTTTGTTATTTTTTTAAATAATTTATAATGTTTTATAAATGGTTTAGTTTGTTTAATATATTTTTCAACTATATCTGACCTCTCTATTGGAGAACTTGGGATAAACTTTATTTTTTTTTCTTTTTCAAGTTTTTTTAACAAGCTAAGAATACCATAATCATAACAAGAAATGAATTTTTGTATAGCATTCATTATTACCTCACATGTTCTCGCATACTTTAAACTAATAAAAATTATATGATCTGCCCTTCTTATCTCATTTTTTGCTTCTTCTAGTGATTCTATCATCTTACAATTGCATCAACCTTCGCGATAAACTTCTTTGTCTTTATTAAATATTGCTTTATTGCATTGATATCGAATGTTTTCATTTTAAAATTAGGAGAGCATATTATTAATTTGTCATTTCTTATGAACTCCATTGTACTATTGCTTCTATGAGCTACTATTGTCCTTAATTCATCTATTAATGAAAGGTCATCTCTGTCAAAATTATATCTTTGTGCGCATTTTTCCTTGAAAACCTGAAATCTTGAATCAAAATTTTCAGCTAAAGGATTTATTCTTTTGTAATATCTGTCATACTGCAAAACAGATTCCATTGCATTAATTACAGATGAATAAATATTTTCTGTTATTGCAACTATTATTTTTATATCCTTAACTAAAGGATAAGTCATGTAAGTTAAATGATCAGCTGTTTTTAGTGACTTTTTTGCTAAATTCAATAATTCGTAATGCCTTTCAACAACACTTTCCATACTATTTGGAAGTAGAGCATATTTATTAAGATTTTGAAATTAGTAAATTTTATGATTTGTACTTTATATAACCCCTATAAGAGGTTAAAAACATGATAAAAGTAAGTATCATTAAATAAATTAACAGTGTAAGCCAGTCAAATAAGCTGAAATTTTTAGGATTTCCCTGTATTTTCCTCAATCCTTATTATAAAATCATCAGCATCGTCTAAAGATGTTTTTGCCATCTCCCTTGTTATTGAAGGAGTTGCATCATATTGAGCAGTCTCTCTTTTTGTTTTTGTCTGGATAAGTTTAGTGATTAACTGCTCGCTTAAATTATATGCCTTTACAAGCTTGTGAATATCCTCTGTTTCAAGCTTTTTATCTCTGACAAAGTTATACTCTAAGATGGTAATTGTTGCGGCATGGCTTTTGGATTTATAGCCTAATCTAGCCAATGCAGATAAACTGGATGTATACATTGCATAGTAAGAGACAATAATAACCCAATCATACATTTCAAAATCAGAAGCGAGATTAAGCAGTTTTCTTATATCCTCTTTTTCAGAAATATTGAAAAGTAGATTAGCAACAGTAAAATTCTTTCTTGCTTTTGTTAAGAATGACTTTTCAAGTTTCTTGTACTCATCACTTTTGAAAAGCTGTTTCTTTTTCAAATATCCTTCTATTTTTTTCTTTAAGAATTCATTTCTGTCTCTCATGTGATTACTCTCCAAAACATTTCGTGACCATATAAAGAAATTCCATATTCCCTGATTTCTTTTCCCACATTTAATTCCTTTGCTTTAAGCATCTTCTTTAATTCCTCAATATCAGTAATAATCGGGCTTACTTTAATATTATGTGAATACTGATAACTGGCACATTCTCTCTCTATTGATTCCCTCAGGACTTTATTCTTTAAACCATTTACCACAAATAATAAATCTATATCTGATTTTTTTGTTGCAGTTCCTTTTGCATAACTTCCAAATAAAACAATAGATTGAATTTCAGATATAAATTTCTCTGTAAGTTTAGTGATTAAATTTTCAATAATCTGTTTTAGTTTTGGATTCTCTTTATAGATCTCCTCTTTCCTTATGATATCTAAAGATTCAAGCAAATGCCTTGTTTTTGGACTAGTCAAGTTTAATCTGCATTGTTTTGAACTGCCTATCTTTTCTATTTGGACAATCTGTTCTTTTTCCATTTCAGTTATATGATTATATGCGGGTCTGTATCCTATTTTTAGCTGTTTAGAAATATTTAATATGGTTAACCCAATATCTAATCCTTTTCTCATTAACCTTATAATTTTCAATAATGTTTTTTGTCTCATATTAGTTATTCACTTAATGAATAGTGTTATTCACTTTAGTATTTAAACCTTTCCTTTTTATTTATGGTAAGCTTCGTCAAAATTTTAACATCCTAAAAGCTCTGTAATCTTGCAAGAAGCTTAAAATTAAGCTTCTTATTTATCAAAAAAGAATTAATAAAATATTGTGCTCAATTAATTACAGCTAAAACAGAGGTATTTATTCATTTATTTCTTATATTTCATATAACCCATGTAAGAGGTTAAAAACATGATAAAAGTAAGTATTATTAAATAAATCAACAGGTTAAGCCAGTCAAACAATCTGAATTGTTTAGGATTTCCCTGTATTTCTGGAGTGCTAAATTCTATAGATACCTTTGGTTTTTTCTTTAACAAGCCGACATTTTCAAGTATTAATCTTATTGTTATTTGGATACTGATAGTGTTAATATATTTGCAATTATTTGATCTTGCTTCTTTAAAATCCAGTAATTTTTAGCTAAATACTATACGACTGCATCGTAAAGAGACAGCTATGACTATACGACCCCATCGTAAAGTTTAAATATACAAAAAACTAGCATTAAACATGGAAATAGAAGCGGAACTGTTTAAGCAAAATCCTTGGTGGGAAGGCAAATTTAAAGAAAAGAGTTATCCCAGAGATAAATATACTAAACAAATTTTAAATAATTTAAAATCTAAAGAAATTATTATTTTAACTGGTCTCAGAAGAGTAGGAAAAACTACAATAATCAAGCAGACAATCAAACATTTATTAGAAAATAAGACTAAACCTGAAGATATCTTTTTTATTAGTATGGATTCTTTTAACCTTCTTGAATTTAGCATTCATCAATTAATAGAGGAGTTTAGAAAGGTACATAAAAAATCCTCATCAGATTTCTTCTATTTAATCTTAGATGAAGTTTCTTCTAGAGAAAATTTTGAACGAGAGCTAAAAAGTATTTATGATAATGAAAATATAAAAATAATTTGTTCTTCTTCAATTGCAACTTTAATGCGGGATAAAAAGGCAAGTCTAACCGGAAGAACAAAAACTATTGAAGTAATACCTTTAGATTTTCAAGAATTTTTAATTTTTAAAGAAGCAAAAATAATTAAATCAGATAGTGCTAAATTAGAGAGTTATTTTAAAGATTATCTAAAAATTGGGGGGATTCCATATTATGTTCTTACAGAAGATAAAGAATACCTCAATGAATTGATAGAGGGCATAATTTACAAGGATATTATCGCTTACCATAAAATAACTGCAGAAAAAACAATAAAAGAGCTTTTTATTTTGTTATGCCAAAGAGTAGGAAAACCGATGAGTTATAACAAAATATCGGAAATATTAAAAATTTCAGTAGATAGTGCAAAAAGATTTGTAAGCTATTTTGAAAAAGCTTATTTGTTTTATATTGTAGATAGGTATTCAAAATCCCTTAATGAAAAAATAACTTCTCCAAAAAAGATTTACATTGGAGATGTTGGTATTAAAAATTTAATAACTGGATTTAAAGATCTTGGTGCAAGCTATGAAAACCTAGTTTTTTTAAACATAAAAGATAAAAATCCAAATTATTATCTTGACAAATCAATTGAAATAGATTTTATTACAAAAGATAGCTTAATCGAAGCAAAATATAATCAAGATTTAAATAAAAACCAGAAAGAAATATTTGATAAATTTAAAATTAAAAATAAAATTGTAGCAAATGGTTATACTTTTTTTATTTAGAAGATATCATTTATTTCTTGTACTTTAGATAACCTCTGTAAGATGTCAAGAATAATATTAATGTAATTATTATTAAATAAATTAACAGTGTAAGCCAGTCAAACAATCTGAAATTTTTAACTTCTCCAAGTATTTCAGGGCTGGTAAATTCTATGGATAGTTTTGGCTTTTTCTTTAACAAGCCGACATTTTCAAGTATTAATCTTATTCTTGCTTCTATTCCATCTACTGTTAGTTCTATTATAATTTCATCATCTGTTACTTCAACATCCCCTATTGGAATTTCTTCTTCCTCTTCTTGTTCTTCATCATCTTCTTCATCAT
>JAHIVQ010000055.1 GCA_018816585.1 Nanobdellota archaeon | reverse complement strand
TCAATAATAATAACTGGATATAAGGAACCTAAAACTATAGGAAGATCTATTGAATCTTTTCAAAAACAGGAAATAAAGGAAAAATATGAGATTATTGTAATTGCTCCAGATAAAGAAACTTTAAATGTAGCTAAAAAATACAAAAATATCAAAATATATAGAGATATAGGAAAAGGAAAACCAACTGCACTAAATCTTGCTTTCAAAAAAGCAAAAGGTGATATTTTAGTATTAACAGATGGAGATGTTTATGTATCTGATAATTCTATTAATGAGTTATTAGAAAATTTTAAGGATAATATTGGAGCTGTTTCAGGCCATCCTGTTTCTCTAAATGACAAAAATACATTTCTTGGTTATGTTTCTCATTTGCTTACCTTTATGGCAGATAAAATAAGAAAGAAGTTAATTAGCAAGAATAAATTTATTGTTTGCACTGGTTACTTATATGCTATTAAAAAAGATATTGTTAAAGAAATACCAGAAAATATTTTATCTGATGATGCTTATATATCAAGATTTATTGCAAATAAAAATTATAAGATTGAATATGCTGAAAATGCACTTGTTTATGTGAAATATCCTGATAATTTGAATGACTGGATAAAGCAGAAGAGAAGATCAACAGGTGGTTATGAGCAATTAAAAAAATACTTTGATGAAAAATCAATGAGATCATTTACACAGGAAGCTTCTGGTATTTTCAGTATTTTTTTATATCCTAAAAACTTAAAAGAATTATATTGGACTAAAAAATTAGTATTTTTAAGGCTTTATTTGTGGTTCTTGATATTTTATGATACTTACATTAAAAAGAAGAAATTTGAAGAGACTTGGGTCAGAATTGAGAGTACAAAATAATTATTTCTTATGAAAACCAAAACCTATAACTGCCTTAACCATCTTTATTGTGTGTTTTAAACCCTTATAATTTCCTATTTTCTTGAATAAATAGTAAATATTTATGGGATTTAAGTATTTTATAAATCTTGAAATATAAAATTCTCTATAAGCCCTTGTTCTTAAAGCATCTAATTGTTTCGCACTAAAATGTTTTGTATTATACCTTGTTTCTATCACAGAACTTGAATGTTTTACTCCTTCTTTTAATAAGCCTTCTTTTTTATAAATATCATATAATTTTGTACCTGCATAAGGTTGAGCAATATAAAAAATAGCAAAATCTAATCTTGATTTTTTAGCAAAATTTATTGTTTTGTTTATATCTGCTAAGGTTTCATAAGGAAATCCAATTATAAATGGAGAGACAGTCCATAATCCAATTTTATCTGCTAATTTTAGTATTTTATTTACATGTTCATAATCTATTGGCTTATTAATGAATTTTATTGTCTCACATGATCCAGATTCAATACTTGGAGCCAATCTATAATAACCAGATTTCTTCATTTTTCTTAGTAATTCTTCATTTAGTGTCCAAATAGCAATACCATTTGGAGTATCCCATTTTATATTCAATTTTCTATTAATTATTTCATCACAAATTTTATACATTCTTTTTTTATCTAGAGAAATATTATCATCTTGGAATCTTATTTGTTTTATTCCATAAGTTTTAATTAATAATTCTATTTCATCAACAACATTTTTTGCACTTCTTCCTCTCCAGTGTTTACCCCAAATAGTATGAATAGAACAAAATACACAATTAAAAGGACAGCCTCTTGAAGTAATAACATCTGTTGCAGGACTTCTCATTGTTCCTATTGAATTTTGTGGATGGTTAAAATAAAGTTGCATATCTAATAAATCTCTTGCAGGAAATGGAATATCATCAAGATTCTGTATTAAAGGTCTTAATGGATTTATTTTTATTTTTTTATTTTTAATAATTGCAATACCTCTAATATTATTTAGTGATTCTTTATTTTGAAATTTCTTAAGTATTTCATAAAATGTTATTTCACCTTCACCAATAACTGAAATATCAACAAATCCTGAATTTAACACAGACTCAGGATTTGCACATACATGCGCCCCCCCAAAAACAACAATTATTTTTTTATTAATTTTTTTTATTATCTCTGCTATTTTTAATGCATCTTGAGAATAAACAGTATAAGCACAATGAACACCTATAATATCTGGATCATAATTTTTAATATAATCTTCAATATCAGAATAAGACATTCCAAAATGCCACACTTCCTCACTTATCTTTTTTGTATCTCCAAGAATTTTAGCATCAAGTATCTTTATATTATCAAATCCTTTTTCTCTTATATATGCAGCAATATAAGCTAATCCAAGAGGAACCTTTACATTATCTAACCCTGCATTAATATGCCCTCTAATTGGAGGATTTATCAATAATACTTTTAAATTATTCATGTTAATTTATAAAAGATAAGATTTAAATAATTAATGAAAGAGAAGCTTTTTAAATTCTTATAAATTATTATAATATGGATTTAAAAGAAAGAACAAAGAAATTTCTTGAAGATAATCAAAATAAATTACTAGTTGTACTTATCTCATTTGCAATAATAATAAGATTATATTATTTCTTCAAAGTTGGAGAACAGCCAATATGGTGGGATGAAGGTGATTACTTAGCTCTTGCAAAAGGTTTAGTCATGCACTGGCAAGGCCAAGAGTGGTGGGCTCATTTCAGTGGAATAAGACCTATGTTAATACCTATGATATGGTATTTTTTTATGTCAATTAATTCTTCAGAATTAATAATGAGATTTTTTACTTTATTAATACCTTCAGTACTCTCTATATATTTAGTTTATGCAATAGGCTGTGATTTATATAACAAAAAAGTTGGTTTAATATCTGGATTAATGCTATCAGTTTACTGGGTACATATGTTTTATACTTTTAGATTATTAACAGACATCCCTGCAATGTTTCTAGGTTTATTATCTATTTATTTTTTCTGGTGTAGGTATATTAAAAAGAATGAAAATAAGGGATTATATTATGCTATGTTTTTTGGTGTTTTAGGATTTACAATAAGATTTCCTCTTGCCTTAGTGCCAATTTCATATCCAATATATTTATTTGCAGTAAAAAGATTCAAATTAATTAAAGATAAAATATTTTGGAAGTCAATTGCTATCGGGTCTGGAACACTTATAATTTACTTAATAATAACCTCTTTTTTTGGTTCAAATATTTTTAGTGCATTTAAGATGTATTTTGGTCCAACAGCAGTTTCTTTAAAAACCCCAATACTAACTGCATCAATAGATCTCTTAAGTATGATTCCTTCTTTATTTGAATGGGTATGGTTTATTGCATTGATTATAGGAATACTAACTTTTCTAGATTTTGTATTAGGATTTGATTTATTTATAAAACAAAAAGAAGAGAAATTAAATTCAGATTTTTTCGTAATATTATGGATATTTATAACACTTATATTTTATATGGTAATAATAAGATCTTCAACAGATAGATGGTTATTAATGTTAATGCCGCCATTATTTTTTATAGCTTCAAAAGGGATATTATTAGTTTATGATTCCATTAATAAATATAGTAAGGAAATAGCAATATTAGCATTATTATTTTTACTATTTTTTGGATCTTATCAACAATTAAAACATACAGATGATTTAATTAGTATGAAAAAAGACAGTTATTTACAAGAAAAATTAGCAGGTTTATGGATAAAAGATAATTTTATAGGTACACCAAAGATTATTACTGCTTCAACAGTCCAAATATCATATTATTCTGAGGGATACACTTATGATTTCACGACAAATGATACTAGATATACTAATTGTATTGATTTATTAGGTGCAGTAATAGACAATGAAACCTGCCAAAATATAACTGAAGAATTATTCGATAAAAAAGTTAAAGAAATAAATCCAGATTATTTCATAATTCATGCATTTGAACCAGTATTTACTCCAAAATGGGCTTATTCATATGCTCAGAATCATCAAGATGAACTTGAGCCAGTACAAGGATATTTCGCAGATCAGCAACAGACACAACCATTATTGATTATATATAAATTTAAAAAATCTTCTTGATATTATAATAAATATATAAAAATAGTGTTCCATATACTGCTATTGGATGAAATACCCATGCAAGACTTGGCTTTCTAATAAATCCTTTTAAAGTATCATAAAAAACAGGAATTATTAATATTATCCATAATAATGATTTAAAGATATCAAATTTTGATAATCCATAATCTTTGTATTGAATGTTAATCTCATTATTAGCTCTTCTCTTCAATCTTCTTGTTTTTTTCTTGAAGAAATCTCTTATCCCAAATAAATAATGTACTAAATTTGTATTTACTTTAGCAAATTTATCATTTCCAGAATTTACTAATTTGTAAATAATATCTGTATGTATAAATGGTTCATAATTTATTTTTTTCAGTGCACTTTTTCTGTATAAGAAGCCATTAGAACCCATTGCAGGTATTTTTGAGTTGTTTAATTTTACTTTTGTATAATCATTATTTTTTTCTTCTGTCTCATAAGGAAAATCAGTCCAATTATTTTTAAAATAATTAAATCTGTCATATAAACCAAGATAAATTGCAATAGGATCATCTCCACCAATTAATGCACAATACTTTGTTACTAAAGGATCATTTTTTCTAAAAGTATAAGATAAAGTATCGGCACCAATTATTTCCTTGTCTTCAAATGGTTTTATCATTTTTTTCAGCCATTCTTTATCTAATAAAAAATTATCTGCATCTAAAAAACATAAAATCTCTCCTTTTGATTCCTTAATTCCTTGCACTCTTGCTCTTTCTTCAATTCTAAATGAATTATTTAATATCTTACATTTAAACTCAGATGCTATCTTTAGTGTATCATCTGTAGAACCACCATCGATTAAGAGAACTTCAAAATTTTTATAATCCTGCATAAATATACCATTTAAACACTCTCTTATTGTTTTTGCATTGTTATAAGTAGGTAGAATTATTGTTATTAAAGGAATTTGTTTTTTCATATTAAACCTCTAGTTTCTCTGAAGGATTAAATGTTCTTTTTAAACCTTCTTTGCGTAATAGGCCCATAATAAACCCAATACCATAAACAAGATGAGTTAAAAATGTTAATAATATAATGGGAATTATGAGTTTTATACTCTTTGTTTTTATTCCTAATATTAATAAATAAAAAATATAAATCACTAACGAAAAAATATATACAAACTTAAAAATATTATTATATAATAACAATAATCCAAATATCAACCATAATACAAACAAGGAAGGAATAAAATAAGTTAATTTAAAACTAGTTTTTGGATATTTTTTAACAAAAAAACCTCTCCACATACCCCAAAACATTGATTGTTTCAGATGTCCCATTAAATCCTTTCTTCTATGATGATATACTAAGACATCTGGATCATAAATTATTTTTTTCTTTAATTTTTGTGTTAAAGCATGACATAATTGAGTATCTTCTCCCCCCCAATATTGTATAGAAAATCCTCCAACTTTATTAAAATCTTTTTTTCTAACAATCAAATTACAAGTAGGGTAATCTTCAATTTCCATTATTTTTTTTCCTTTTCTATATCTATAATAAGTCTCTTTAGAGCTTAATTCATAAACTAGACCAGAGATTTTTTCAAAAAAAGAATGTTTCTTTGGTAAAACACCTGGACCAGCAACAGCAGTTATATTTTTATTCTTAAAATGTTTTAGTGAACTTTCTAACCAATCTTTTTCTGGGTAAGCATCATCATCTATAAAAGCTATTAACTCTCCCTTAGCATTTTGAACTCCAATATTTCTTTTAACTGCAGGACTGACTCTATCTACTTTAATAATTCTTGTTTTTGGGAAATTGGCAGTTTCATCGGCTTCTGAAAGAATTATTATCTCAAAATCTTTATAAGTTTGGGATTCAAAATAAGGCATTGCCTCATACACATAATCTCCAATTTTCCTCATAGGGATTATTATAGAAAATTTAACCATTTTTATTATTTTTAAAATAATTTTTATACCATAAATAAGTTTCTTTTAATCCTTTTTCTAAAGAGTATTTTGGTTCCCAATCTAGAGTTTTTTTAGCTTTTTCTGAAGATAGATATTGATCTTTAATTTCTGCCTTAGCAGTATCTAATATTTTTATTTTTGCATCTTTATTTTCAGAAACATCAATAATCTTTTTAACAAGATCTAAAATAACTATTGGTTGATCTGTCCCAAAATTAAACGCATCTCCTTTTAAATTTAATTCATTTATCTTTTCAGCTAGAGTTAAATAAGCATTAGCTGCATCTTTTACATAGAAAAATTCTCTTGTAAATTTACCATTACTTCTTATTAAAATATTCTCATTATGTAATATGTGTTTTATTGTTTCAGGTATAATTCTATCAAAATTTAAATCTCCCCCTCCATAAACATTAGATAATCTAGTGATTGCTATAGGCATATTATAGGTTATACCATAAGAGCTAGCAATTAAATCTGTACATGATTTAGAGACATCATAAGGATAGATACCTCGTAAAGGAAAAGTCTCATCATAAGGTAGTTTATCACTTGGACCATAAGCTTTATCAGAAGATGCAACAACAATTCTTTTTATTTTATTATTTAATCTACAACTATCTAAAATATTAAGGGTGCCCATTATATTTGCCTGAATTGTTTCTAATGGATTTTTAAGAGCTATTTGAACTAAAGGTTGTGCTGCTAAATGAAAAACTGTATCAATATTATATTTTTCTAAAGTAAGTTTTATTAAATTAAGATCTAACATATCTCCAAATACAAGATTTGTTTTTTTATCAAGATTTAATTCAACAAAATTACTATCTTTTGGATAATCTTTAACTAAACAAGTTACATCTGCACCGTTATCTACTAAATCTTTAACTAGCCAAGTCCCAATAAAACCAGTGCCACCAGTTACAAAAACATTTTTATTATTCCAAAAATTCATTTCCATACCTCCCAAGGAGTATTTCCTGATTTAAACATATTATTCAAATCTTGATAATCTTTAAAAGTATTCATCGATTTCCAAAATCCATCATGTTTAAATGCACATATTTGTTTTTCTTTTGTTAAATTCTCAAAGACTTCTTTTTCTAATTCATATCCTTCTTTTATATAATCAAATATCTTTCTATTAAAAACAAAAAATCCTCCATTAATCCAATGGTCTAATTTAGGTTTTTCTTTAAACATTTTTATCATATTATTTTCATCTAATTCTATTATCCCGTAATTAATTGTTGGATGTATTGCAGTTAAGGTTACAATTTTTTTATTCTTTTTATGATATTCTAATAAGTTTTTAATATTAACATCAGAAACATCATCACCATAAGATACAAAGAATTCTTCATCTTGAATATATTTTTTTATCTTTAATAATCTAGCTGATTTTGTAGAACCTTCTCCAGTATCAACAAATTCAATATTCCAACCAGATTTATTATCCTTAAAGTATTCTATTATTTTGTCTTTTTTATAACCTAAACATAAGATAAAATCATTAAAACCATAATGAGAATACATCTTCAAAATATACCATAATATCGGCTTATCTCCTATTTCTATAAGTGGTTTTGGTATAGATTCTGTTAATTCTCTTAACCTCATACCTTCTCCTCCACATAAGATAACTACTTTCATGATTTAGTTTAAATATAAAACATTTTTAAGTTTATCTCTTATCATAATACCTCAAAATATAGGTTCTATAAGCTATTCCAAGAGTATCTATAAAAATGCCCTTTATTGCCTTTAAATTTATTGTGCTGTTAAATTTATAGTCAAGAAATATTGGAGCTTCTACAACCTTATACCCCTGTCTCTTGGCATTTACAAGAAGTTCTAAATCAAATGCATACTTCTTTACTGTAACTTTTTTTAATAAATCCTTTGCACAATCATATTTTAATAATTTCAATCCAGATTGTGTATCACTTACATTTAATCTAAATAATAAAAATATTAATATCTGATAAGATTTACTTAAAACTCTTCTTAAGAATGGATAATGAACCTTTGATTGCGGGTGCCTTTTACTTCCAACAATAATATCTGCATTATAAAATTCCATATATTTAAAGAAGTTCTTCAATGAATCTGGATTTATATCAAGATCAGCATCCATAAAAGTAATATATTTACCTTTTGCAAAACTAAATCCATATTTTAATGCATATCCCTTTCCTTTATTTTCTTCATAAGACTTTATTTTTAGTCTTTTATCTTTTATTTTTCCTACTTCTTTTAAAGTATCATCTTTAGATCCATCATTAACAATAATTATTTCAAAATCATCAGTTACTTTATGTAAAGATTCTATTATCTTGTTTAAATCAGAATGTATATTCTCTCCTTCATTATACGCTGGTATGATTACTGAAAGTTTTGGCATTTTTTATTGTGTATATTATTAATGAAATTAGTAATAAAAAGCTTAATATAATTAACGAATACGCAATTTGTGATATACTTCCATGATATACCCAGATTAATACAACTTCTAAAATATTAGCTATAATTAATAAAGGCAAAAAAGAAGTCTTATTTAGAGACAAATTATAAAATACTAATAGATGTGAGATTGAAAAAAAAGATATAAATATACCAAAATATCCGACTAAATTAGCTATATTTAAGTAATCCTGGCCAAAAAGTGTACTTACCATAAAATTAGAGAATAAAAAATAAAATCCAGTAATTCCTATGCATATTAATAAAATTATAAGCAAAGATTTATACAATAAATGTACAGATGATTTCTTACTAATGGCATTATTCTCAGATACCATAGGAAACATTACTTGCATTACTGGAAAACTAGCAAAGAATATTATTTTTCCAATTATAGATAAAGCAGCATAGTGTCCTGCATCAACAGCGCTAAAAAAGTGTTTTACTAGTAAAATATCCACTGAGAATATTAATGTTAAACACAAAAATGATAATAAAACAGGAAATGAATATTTATATACATATTTTGTATTAAAGGCTTTTTCTTTCGCTTTGAATATATCCTTTAATTGCCATAATATAATTAAAAATGACACTAAAAATGATAGAACTAGAGCAAATATTGCACCATTAACACCAAATCCAAGACTAATAAGTAATACTGCAAATCCTATTTTTCCAAGACCATCTATAGAAACATTCAAACCAAGTTTTTTGAAATCTTGTAATCCCTGTAAAACCCCTCTAGTTATAGGTAATAATAAAGAGAGAATTATTATTAAACCAAGGATTAGCAAGGGAACTATTGAAGGTAAATTCAGGAAATTAGATATCCAAGGGCTCACCAATAAAAAAAATAAAGAGATTATAATACCATACAAAAATAATTTCTTTAATGACCTAACTAATAGATATTTTATTTTACCATACTCTTTTTGTGTTCTAAACTCAGAAACAAATTTTGTTATGCTGATTTGTATAGCATTAAATGGAACAAGTATAATATATAATAAAGAAAATAGTGACCCAATTATACCATAATCCACAGGTCCAAGAACGCGACCAGTATAAAAATGATATAAATAAGCACAGATATAAGATACACCTGTTGCAATTAATAAGATAATACTACTCTTAATTATAGCTTCATTTTTAATATAACTTATAATTTTTTTATGCATTTTATAATACCCAGATTAAACTAGAAAATAATAATTCTATAGTTATACAAAAGTAAACTATTTGCTTTTCAGTAAATTTACCTGTTCTGGCAAATATATGAGGTATGGAATAAATTTTATCATAAAAAGAATGTATTTTTCCATTTTTTATATAACCATAGCTATTTGCCTTGAATTTGCTTCTTGCTTTTAATACAAATTCTATAAAAAAAGGGATTGAACATATTATTGCAGCCTTTTCTATATTACCTAAAACAGCTATACACACTAGACTAGCACCAAGTAAATAAGTTAAGGAATCACCAGGTAAGACCCTTGCAGGAGATTTATTAAATATTAAAAAAGGTATTAAAGAAAAGAAAGTTACTGCTGCAATCAAGGCACCAAGATAATAACCATTAAAATAAGAGTACAAGCCCAACATCCCTGTATATACTAATCCCATTCCAGCTTCTAAACCATTATAACCAGCAAGCATATTTACCATATTTGCTGCTCCAACAACACCAATTGGAATAAATAATAATGGGTATAATAAACCAACATTAACTTTTCCAATTAAAGGCAGCCACATTATTGTGTCCCCAACATTAATAACAATAAGAGGTATGCTAGCTAATAAAGTAAGTAATGGCTTCTGCCACTGTTTTAATCCATGTGAAGATTCTTTAGAACTTTTTATTAATAAATCATCAACTAGACCTACTAAGGAAATAAGGAGAATTGTATTCAAAGCAGCAAACACACTTATAGTATAAATATTATTTTTATAAATAAAAGTTTGGATAAAAATAAATGCTAATAAAGAAAAAATAATACCTCCAAGAACCATTATACCTCCAGAAATAGGAACTAATGGCTTGTCTTTTTTGTTCATGTCTTTTACAACAAGGCCTATTTTTCTAAGATATTTTATAATATAATTTCCACTAAGTAATGTTATAAAAAATCCGAGTATAGAAGATATTAAGATAATTCTCATTATACCTCCATTAATTTAGGATCAAGGTACGAACTAAGATAAGTTTCATTATAAAGCACTGATTTAAGATAACTAATTTTCCATATTTTTAGTGGACCAATTAAACCTCTACCTTGCAAGATTGCTAGAGGCATACTAGCTTCATCATTATAAACTAAAGTGAAATTTTCAGAATCTTGATTAAATAAGTATAATCTTGCAAAGTTTGTCTGTTTTACTTCTGGAGATATATATAATAAACTTCCTAATTGATTTCCTTGTCCTTGTTGATTAATATCAGGAATTAACATTAAACAAGCATCTAATCCAGTTTTATTCTCAAATGTATACATTTGATGATTAGTATATATACAATTAACAGGGACATCATATCTTTGATTATTATAAACCATAACTGCAGTTGGCTGAGCAAATATGGCTTCTGAATTTGTAGTATTCTTATTTATAGGAACTACAAATCCTGCAATGCCTGCAATTTGTTTTGGTAATAAAACTCCATTATAATTAAAATCTTTATCTAAGACAGTGCCTCCAGTATAAACATAATTTATATAATCTCTTGTTTCTTGTATTTGATCTTGTTGTAAATTAAATGTATTTATCCATGAATATCTATCATAATTTTCATCAGCTCCAATACTAGAATAAGCAGGATATTTTCCGATTTCATCAGATACCATTAATAAATATGAAGTATTATGTGGATATAAAAAGTCTAAAGCTTCTTGTTCAGAATGACCAGTTAAAACATTTCTTCCCATATAATAATTCCATGCATAAATAAAATTACCTCCATCTGTTATTGTTGGTCTTTCAAAACCAGTTTGCACAAGATAACCATAATCCCACCAATGAGCAAATACTGAATT
>JAHIVQ010000054.1 GCA_018816585.1 Nanobdellota archaeon | reverse complement strand
TCTTCTATCATACCTATTCTTAATCCTGCTCTTGAAAGTGAACGAATTGCTGCATTTGCTCCTGGTCCTGTTGTTGCAGGTCCATTATGTCCACCCTTAGCACGAATTTTAATATGAACAGCATTTATTCCTTTTTCTCTTGCTTCTTCTGCAGCTAATTTAGCAGCTGACATTGCTGCTGTTGGTGATCCTTCTAATCTGTGTGTCTTAACCATCATACCACCAGACTTCTTGCTTATAGTTTCACTCCCAGTTATATCCGTTAACCATCTATTTTAGAACTAACTAAAATAATATATGGACTATTGTATTGTTATAACTAGAATAGATATATGCAATTCCCCATCTTAATTTATCTTCAGTCATTAATTCCTCCTATGAATTGTTTTAAACCCTCAATTTCATCATTTATAAATATTTTGTTTATGGCAATTGTTTCCTCTTTTACTATCCTTTTTATCTTATGTTCTATTAATGGATCTTTGTCACATTCTATAGCTAAAATAGCTACTATATTAGAATAAGCCTTTTTAGCTTTGATAAACCTGTAATCTGTTTCAAGTATTTTTCTTTTAGAGTTATATCCAAATTTCCTGCCTTTTATGTTATTAAAAGTCGTAGCTTCTATTAATATTTTTGGTTTATTGTCTGATAAAATGTTAAAATCAACATTAATAATACCTTTATTTGTATTGACATTTGAATTAATATCTGTTTTTATACTTTTTATTTCACTTAAAATGTTTGATATTCTTTTTTCTTGTGGCGTCTGCTTCATATGCTTCAATGATTTCAAATGCAGATTTTTATGATAAAAAATTGCCTCTTTACACTCTAAAAATTTAGTTGCAGCAAATTCTTCACTTATATCTTTTAAATTTTTGAATTTGTCTCTGAAAAAATCTGCGAATAATTCTGATTTTCCTATGCTTAGTGTTTTATAAGTTCTACTTTCATAATTGGATATCTGCCTTCCTTTAAGGCTTAATTTTCTCTCTAAATCCCTTTGCGTCAAGCCAAGAATTATACGAAATATCAAGATCATCTGCGGTGTTTTTTGAAATATTTCTGGATTAAAATCACTAAAGTTTGAAGTTAATAATTTTGCCATATTGAAATATTCTGTAAAATCTTCTGTATTCATATTTCTAATAGTTTTCCATTTAAGATTTTTTTCATCATTTATTTTTCTGGTGTTCTTCCATTTTTTCCAGTTTTCTTCCAAGATTTTGCAATTCTCAGTATATCTTATATCTTTGAAGAGTTTATTCAATAAATCAGAGTATATTTTTGCCGTAATTGGTCTTTTTATTCTTCTATATCCATTCTCCAATTCTTCTATAGTCATTATTCCAAGATTTAATTTCCTGCTGAATTCCTTCTGGCTTAATCCTAAAATTATGCGAATAACTGTTATTATCCTGCTGTCTTCAAGAATTAAATATGGAGGAAAGTAAGAGAAATTATCAGTTTCTTTTTTAATGAATTTATACATTTCATAAAATTCCTCCAAGGAAAAATTATTCAAATTATTAAGATTATTTGGGATTTTTATCTGCAATATAATATTATTCAAACTGCAGAAATTTCTTAGGGTGTTTTCATAATCAACATTCTTGTATTTTTTAAATAAATCCTTGAATTTTTCAGTTAATTTTATGGCTCCTTTTTCTCCAAGGTTTGCTTTTTTATTCTCAAGATTATACAACCATGAATATGCAATCCCCATGTTTTTTGATAAATTATTAGAGGTAAACCCTAAAATAGTTCTTAATATTCTTATAGATTCTCTATTTTTTAAAAATAAATCTGGCTTGAACTTTGTAAAATTATCAGTTTCTTTTTTTATCTTGTTAAATTCCTCTTTAAAGTTGATTATAATAGTATCTGTACTGTTCATAATGGTATTATTATACTTTATTATTTATATATTTTGCTATTACTAGTTACTTTTTTATAATGGTAACAAAAACGAAAGATTTATAAATAAGCATTTATTCATAAAATCTATGACAGATTTACAGAGATATAATGGAAATTTCGCGCAATGTTTAGCCCAAATAATGAAAGCTGGACAAACACCAGCAACAGCCAAACAAGTGATGAGAGATAGAATAAAGCAAGGTGTAAAATCAGATTCTTATTCAAAAGGAACATGGATTCCTGAAAATTTTAATGTTGTTGATGGAAGAATTTTAGCAGCAAGACCAGAATATAATCCTTTGCTTAAATACGCTGAACAGGCAGTAAATTGTCATAGAAATAATAAAGAATTTTATTTAACTAATAATATCTTATTAAATGAAAATCCTGCATCCCTGATTCTTTCTGAAATTGCAGAGCAGGATGCAAAAAAAGCAGTTAAAAATAAGAGAGTTTATGATATGGGAAAATCAAAAACTCATGATGTTCCAACAGATAGCTTTGCAGATGACAAAGGAATTGTATTTTTAGCACAGGGAGAGAAATTAGCTAAAGAATATGGTTTATTCTTGAAAAATGAAGCAGGACTTCCAAATGTGACATTTTATCTGCCTTTATTATCAAATAAAGATTACTCAAGAGGACTTTGGCTTTATAGTGATATTGATGCTGGGGCTTACTTCGATGGTAGCAACAGGAACCTTAATGGGTATAGTGGTAATGGTTTTTTGTTTGGGGTACGTAATAGTGCCGAAGGCACGCAAAAAAATTTACAGGTTCCTACTTTAAAACAAATAATAGAAGCATCCAAGCCTTTTGTTTCAGATGATTCAAGAGAAAATTTTGAGGCTAGAATAAGGAAATTATACAAAGCGTAATTCTTTTAAATACAAGTTCTAATTCAATATATTCTGGTAGCACCAGAATTACACGCCCTTTTATTAGCGCATTATTTAGATTTATTTTAAGCCATGAAATTCAGGAGTTTCTTACGAGGAGCTTCAGTGATAGTTTGGTAAAAGGACTACATCTTGGGTTGGCTTTATAGTGATACTGGTGATAGGTCTAACTTCGATGGTAACAACAGGAGCCTTAATAATGATAATGGTTTTTTGTTTGGAATAATTCCTGCTACCAGAATAATCTTTATGGAACTTTATCCTAAAATTTACAATTTGAGCAATTTGATTCTTGCATTCAAGAAAGCAAGAAAAGGCAAGACTAAAAGAGATTATATTGTTGATTTTGAGAAAAATCTTATAAAGAATTTATTAGAACTGCAGAAAGAATTAAAGAATGAAACCTACAAGCCAAAACCGCTTAAAACATTTATATTAAGAGATCCCAAGACAAGAAAAATTTCAAAATCTGCTTTTCGAGATAGGATTATTCACCATGCTTTGATTCAAATAATTGAGCCAATTTTCGATAAGACTTTTATTTATGATTCATGCGCAAATAGAAAAGGCAGGGGAAATTTATTTGCAATAAAAAGATTTGACTATTTTAAAAGAAAAATAACCAAGAATTGGAGCAGAAGCGCGTACTGTTTAAAGGCAGATATAAAGCATTATTTTCAGGAAGTGAATCATGATATTTTGACAGATATTCTTAAAAGAAAAATAAAAGATAGCAAAGTTATAGAATTAATCCTAAAAATAACAGAAAATCATGAACAAGATAATAAAGGAATGCCTCTTGGAAATTTAACCTCGCAGTTCTTTGCCAATGTTTATCTTAATGATTTGGATTATTTCGTCAAGCATAAATTAAAAGCAAAGTATTACATAAGATATGTTGATGATTTTGTAATTTTGCACAATTCAAAAGAACAATTAGATTTGTGGAAGGAGCAGATTAATAATTTTTTAAGGGAAGAATTAAAGCTGGAATTACATCCAGAAAAATCTAAAATAATTTTATTATTGAGAGGAATAGACTTTGTTGGTTTCAGAATATTTTATTATTATAAATTATTAAGAAAGAGAAACATAAGAAAAATAAAAGTAAAGATAGAACAGTATGAAAAAGGGATTATAAATATGGAACAACTTTTAGAAAGCTATCAAGGATGGCAGGCTTATGCCAGATGGGCAAACACACACAAACTAAGAAATGAAATTTTAAATAAGATTTAGTATATTCTAAATTCACTCATTTTGTACTATTTCTTCTACTCCTGGTTCTTTAATCTTTTCTTTTTTAATTTCTACTTTTTCCTTTAATCTTTCAGGGTGATCTGGGTTGCTTATTGTTGATTTTGGATTATAAATTATTTTATCATTTTTAGTTATAATATAAGAAGGGATAGTCATTTTTTTTCCAGATACAAAAATATGTCCATGTTTTATGAATTGTCTTGATTGTTTAATACTTCTTGCTAGTCCTAATCTTAATACTACTGTCTGTAATCTTCTGTCTAATAAATTTTCAATAGTTAGATTAAGAACATTTTCAATCTTATCATTTTTATCAATTAGATTTAATTTATCTAATTTTTCCATCAACTGCTTTTCTTCTTTTTTATTCTGCTCTGTTTTTTTTGCTATTACTCTTTTTGCTTGTTTTGTGAAATTTTTTATCTTAGCCTTAGCCTTCCATATCTCTTTTTTATTCTTTAATCCATATACTTTTTTTATTTTTCCTTCTTTCTCTATTCTTGCTCTTTCCCAAGGATGACTTGGAGTTTTATATTTCTTCTTTAATTTTTTTGGATGTCCCATTTTTATGTTTTTTTACCTGCTACTGATTTTTTTGTTACACCAAGACTCTTTCCACTTTTTCTGAAGTGGGCTCTTGTTCTTTGTCCTCTTACAGGTTGTCCCATTGAATGTCTTATACCTTTGTAAGATTTTATCTTTCTCATAAATTTGATATCAAACTCCTTTCTCATTTTTAAATCATTGCTTGCTATATGCTTGTCATCACCGGTTTCAGGATCTTTTCTTCTGTTGAATAACCAAGAAGGTAATTTATTTTCAGGATGTTTTATTAAATCTTCAATTGTCTTAAGTTCATCTGGTAAAAATAAACCTATCTTTTTTCCTTTGTCTAAATTTAAATAGTTACATACAGCATTAGCCATGCTAAACTTGACTCCATAAACCATTAATAAGGATTTTAACAGTTTTGTATTACCTTCTATATCTTTATCCATTAACCTGATAATACCCTTAATCTTCTCTTCTGCCATCTGGATTTTCTAAAAATACTTGTTTAAAAAGCTTTCTAACAAAGGTTATATGACCCCATAATTTTAAATAAATAGGATTTACTATCCATCTTAAATTTTTGGTGAGATTAGATAATTTAATAAATAATCTAGCCATTATTATATCATGCATGTAACATTATTTATGGTTCAAACTATAAATGGAATAATTGCAAGGGATGATTATGAAGAAGATTTTATTTCTGAAGATAATTGGACAACTCTTAAAAAATTAGTTGAGGAAGCAGGGGGTTTTATTATTGGGAGAAAAACTTATGAAATAGTCAAAAAATGGAAAGATCTCTCGTTCGATAACTTTAAAGCAATAAAAATAATAGTCTCAAAAAATAAAAATATTAAGTATAATAAGCAGTATATCTTAGCGGGTTCTCCAGAAGAGGCATTACGAGTGGCTAAGGCATCTGGTCTTAGCAAAATTCTCTTAATTGGAGGATCAACACTTAACACCTCGTTTATTAAAAAGAAGCTAGTTGATAAAATAATAATCAACATTGAACCCTATGTGTTAGGTAAGGGGATAAGAATCTTTTCTGAAGAAAATTTTGAAAGCAAACTAAAATTGCTTATGATGAAAAAATTAAAATCCGGTATAATTCAATTACATTATAAAATAATCAGACACAATGCATGTGTGTAATCAATTTAAATAAATATAATTAAGTGTTACATTAGTATTATCAGAAATTTCTCTTCTATTATTGATCTTCAAATATTGCTCTATTAGAACATTTTATTTCTATTAACAACCATCATTTTTGTTTGCTTTACATGGATCATAAACTAAATGACCAATATAAAAAGATAAAACTATAAATCCTAATAAACTCCCATATAAAAGTCCATTCTCTTTCATATGATCTTTAATTTTTATACGTCCATAATAATCAATATTTTTATTATATTCTTTTTTTAATAAATCTTCAGTGGTACTACGAAGCATCCAAATTGAATCATAAAAATCACAAAATTTTCCAACTTTAGAATCTGCAATTTCTTTTTCTAAAACAATTTTATCCTTGTCTAACAAATCACTTTCTTCGACATATTCATTTAAAGACTTAACTTTTTTATCCAATGTTTCAGCTTCTCTTCCACTTAGTTGCTGATCTAATAGATATTTATCCATATCTGATTGTGTTTGCTGAAGATTATTTTCAACAGTAAGAAAAGTTGATTGTTTAATCTCATCATAAGGCTTATTTAAATTGCCTCTATTCATATTATTATTTGAACATCCAGTTAGAGCAAAATAAGTAATAGGAATACTCAAACAAACTGCCCTTGCATAATCTTTTAATTTTGACATTTTAAATCAAGATATACACAAAGAGATTATATATAAGCTTTTCTATTTTGTAACTACTAAAGAATTAATATCCGGTAAACAAATTAATTTTCTCTTGGCCTTCAAGCTCTTCTATTATTCTTTTTATTACTGCTTTTTCAGGATCAGGAATTAATTTAACCCTTTCTTTTATATCTTTAAAACTCTTGAATGGCTCTTTTTCTCTTTCATCTATTATTTCCTGCATATGCTTCTTTCCCATACCAGGTAATAATTCAAGCTGATGTCTTCTCATG
>JAHIVQ010000053.1 GCA_018816585.1 Nanobdellota archaeon | reverse complement strand
ATTCTTTGACGAAGCAGTTAATAAAGTAAAGCCAAGTGTATCTGAAAATGATATTAAAACTTACAAAGCTATTGAAGAAATGTACATTAAGAAGGCAAAGTCAGCAACATTAGCACAAGAATCAAGAAGTTATTTTGGATAAAATTAAAATAATTAGTTAAGAAAAATTTCTTTAATATTTTTAAAATTTAAATGGTTTGAATTGTGATGGGTTTGGTTTTAATGGATTAATTGTATAGTTTATATTCTTTGGTTTTCTTTTTTTAACTGCTCTTTTTACTTTTTTAAGTTTTGGTTTAACCTTACTTAATGATTTTGCTACTAACACTTTTTTCTTATGCTTATAACCCCAAACATCCATTGTTGTTTTTGTTTTGTAACTATGCGCTTTTGGATGACATCTACCACATAATAATTCTAAATCATAACTATCTACATTTTTATTTGGTTTTCCTTTTGAATGATGATAATATTTAGTATCTCCTTTCTTAAATTGATATCTACAATGTTCACATTTATTACCGGCTCTTGCATTCACTATTCTTTTAATCTTTTTAGAAATAGAATTTCTTTTTTTTCTTGAACTTATTCCTGTTATAAGATTGTAATTAGGATAATTAGGCATATAATTATAAATATTTCACATATTTAAATGTTTAGAATCTATTTTGTCAGAACAATAGGATTATCAGAAACAATAATTGTATGCTCTGCTTGTGTAACATTTGCTTTTGATCTTTCAACTAACTGCATATACTGCTTAATAACACCCTCTCTTTCGAGTGTGTTTAGAGCCATATTTGCTTTTAATAATCCAAATTCATTTGCTATCCATCTCTTTGCAAATGGAAGGGTTTTATAATTCTCTTTTATGAATTTTAAAATTATCTTTGTATTGCTATCACGAACAGGCTTTTCATTAACTAAACCATAAATTTCAGATGGTTTTCCTTCAATTACAATTCCATCTCCTGTTGTTGCAAAGGGTTCAACAGCAAATATCTGGCCTTCTTTTAATTCAGTATTATTTCCATTATTATAATTAGGTATTGTAAGTCCTGCATGTAGTTGATAACTTGTAATTTCATGACCAGAAAGATTTCTTATAGGACTAAATTGTTTTTTCTTTATAGCAGTTTCAATTGCATTTCCAATATCAGTTATTTTTACACCTGGCTTGAATATTTTTATTACTTCATTCAAAGCTTCGTTGACAGCATTAATCATTTCAGTATATTTTTCAGTTCCAACTTCAACTGTACATGCTGTATCAACAATACTTCCATTAATATGAACACCTAAATCAAGTTTTACTAAATCTCCTTTAATTAATACTCTTGTATCTTTATATCTTGGAGAATCATGAGCTGCAATATAATTACAGGAAACATCAACAGGAAATGCTATCTGACCACCAAGTTCTTTAATTTTATTTTCTACTTTTTCAGCAATTTCAAGAACAGAAGCATTTTCTTTTATTAATAATTTTCCAAATTCTCTTGCTTGTGCTGCAATCTTTCCTACCTTGATATAATCTTCCATCTTATTAAAATTCAGATTAAATTTATAAATCTAATGCAATAGAAAGATTTATATACTATAGCCAACTATAGTTGGATATGGTAACTACAATTCAAATAACAGAAAATCTTCAAGAAAAACTTAATGAAAAAAAGATTTTTGACAGAGAAACTTATGAAGAAGTTATATGGGATTTAATAGAAGATACACAAGAATTATCTAAAGAAACAAAAATAGAACTTGCACAATCACGTGAAGAGATAAAACAAGGTAAATTTCATACATTAAAACAAATTAAAAAAGAGTTGAAATTATAGATGTATGAAATAATTTTTTCTGATAAAGCTAAAAAACAACTTGAAAAATTAGAAAGATCTGTTCAAGAGAGAATTATTAAGGCATTAGAAAGAATTAGAATACGTCCAGATTCATATATCAGCAAACTTGTAGGAGATCCAGGTTATAAATTTCGTGTTGGAGATTATCGTTTAATAATTGATGTTAATAAAGAAAGGTTACAAATTCTTGTAATTAAAGTAGGACACCGTAAAAATGTTTATGATTAATCATTTAAAAATCACCTAGTTTTAACTGGCTCTTTTCTTTTAATAAATCTTCTTTTTTATAACCAAATACTTCAAGTATCTTTTCAACAGCAGGAATTATTTGATTATTAACATAATATTCAGTATCATATTCTTTTTCCTTGCATTCTTCAGGAAGTCTCGCACGATCTCTTATCATACCTTTGCCTTCAACTATTATATACCATATTGGAACACCGGAGCTTACAGGATAACCTTTTTCCTGCATTCTACGAGCAACAGCAACATGAGGTCCTATCTGCTCATAATCAGAAATATCCATTTTTAATTGCGTTTGAATCAATAATTCTTCAAGTTTTACTTCTTTTTCTCTTAATCTTTTTATTACACTTAGAGCATATTCAAATGCTTTTTTTGAATCTCCTTTTTCAAGTACTATCTTTAAGACTTCTTTTTGAGTTTCTCTTGCTAATTTGCTCCAATCTCTTCTTACAGTTTCAAATCCACTTATTTTTATATTATCTTTTTCATCTATCATTGCATATTTTTTCTTCGCACCTTTTGAATCTCCAGATTTTTTAGAAACAAATATTGCAGAAGGATAGAAATTTTCGAGACCAAGTTCCATAGGTTTTGGCAAGGTTTTATTAAAATTATTCAAGAAATTCATAGCATCTTCTTTTGTTTTTTCTTTTAATTCTATGCAGCAGCTGTCCGTATCATTGTAAATTACATTGAAATTATTTTTTTCAGCTTCCTTATTTAATGATTTAATATAATCCCTTGCCCAGGCAGTTATTGATGATACACATTCTTTGCTATACCATCTTGCTCCAAAGAAACCCATGTAACCATACATTGCATTTGCAACTGTCTTTAAAGCATAAGACCTTGCTTCAAGTATTGGATTTTTTTCTTCTTTCAACAATTCTCTTATAGTATTTCTTCTTTCAATTAAATCTTTTATAACTAAGGGAATAAAACCTTCATTTTTATTATCAAAATAATAATTTTTTCCTTCTATTTCAGGAGACTTGTTTCCTTTATCTCCAAGAGTTGATGGATCTATATTTTTTACAACTATTAAGCTTGGATAAAGAGATTTGAAATCAAATACAACAAGATTTTTATAAAAACCAGGTTTTGGTTCCATTACAAAAGCACCTTGATAAGTATAATTTCTTCTTTCTGAAATATCTGAATGCATTGGCCTGTTAGGAACAATATTATTTAATTCTTTAGATTTCTTCATTAAAAAGTTTTCAACTAATTGGCCGTAACTCATTCTGCTAACATCAAATACAGGCATTCCAATTACTTTTACTAATTCATGCAAGTTTGGAAGTATTTTCTCAGCTACTTTATAAGTTAAAACAGAATCATGCAAATTGTACTCGCAAATTGTTTTTATTTCTTCATTATCCCACATTCCAGCCATTCTCCATATATCTATATGCTTTTTTCCATCTTTTAGTAATTCATTAGCTACACTATCAAGACTGTAAGAATCTAATTTTAAAGAACCAGCCATTATTTTTTTAATAAACTGTAAAATGTCAATATGCACCATACCTTTTATTTTTACAGTATTGTTAATCCCTCTTGATATTCTTGGAGCACTTCCATCAATTCCAATATCAAAAAGTATACCATATCTATCTGCTCTCTGCATAATATATGGCAGATCAAATCCATCAGAATAATAACCAACAAGATAATCAGGATTTTTTTCAGAAATTATATTTTTTAATTTTATTAATAATTCAGATTCATTTTTTACAAATTCAACATAATCTGGAGCATCATCAAATTTTTTCCAAGTTATTACTTTTTTGAAGTTTTCAGAAAATAATGAGACTGAAATTATCGGATGTGTGCTGTCTTCTATGCTTGAAAAGGAATAAACTTCAATGTCAAATGCAATCATTTTTGGCTTTAATATATCATCACTAAATTGCTTTACAGAACCTTCAATAACAAGGCCAAGATAAGGATCATTTTTCTGTTCTCCTTCAACTTCACACAAAGTTAATGGAGTAATTTCTTTTTCTATAAGATATTTTTTTGGAAATGGAATATCTGTTTCAATTCTTTTTTTAATTCCTAATTCTTTTACTAAATCATTTACAACTGGAATTGTATTCTGGTTATTTACATAAATCTTTATTGCATCAACTTCTTCTTTAAGATATTTTTTCCTTACTAATTCAGTTTTTACAATATAATCCTTACTTTCTTTTAAAGAATCAATTTTTTTCTTAAATTCAGAAGCATTTTCATCTGGAATTGCATAAAAATAAGGTTTTAAAGAATCATCTATAACAACTATTTTCTTTCCATCTTCAGTCTTTCCAAAAATCCTAATTGCATCTTTGTAATCTATATCTATAGGATAAAATTTTATCTTCATCAGTCAGTAAGGGAAAGAAAATTTATAAAACTTCTTCTATTTTTGGCATGAATATAAATGCATTTTTATCATCAAAATAACCACATCTGAAGTTTTCTATTGGTATTCCTGTTCTTTTTGAGAGCATTAAAGTGTAAAAGTAAACCTGGGTTGAAGCATATTTTTCCTCATGAGCTCTTGGCTTGTAATCCCATACCCATATCTTATTATCCTCAATTCTTATTAAATCAATATGACCTGTAAGTATTTTATCTATTTTTAATTCTTTTAGCTCTTTAGGTTGTATCCATACAGGAACTTCAGATGCTATTGTTTTATTATCTTGCTCTAAAAAATGTAATTGCACTTTAGTATGTGGTGTTTTTTCAATGTTCATATTAAGTGCGTTCTTTGCTAATTCACACACTTCATGAATTTTTATATTATGAACAGATAAATTAAGTGCAAAATTCAATTTTGAACCTGATAAACTATTCTTGAAATAGTGATTTGGGCATTCATTAAATGTTTTTTCTAAATATTCATTAAGTAAAGGAAAGTCAGCACATAAAGAATTTGATTTCAAGGTATGTATTCTATACTGATAGTACCAATTATGATCTAAAGATATATGCTTAATCATTAATTTTTACTATTTAATTTGTTTATATAAATTCTTATATAACTAAGTAACTTATAAGTAGTTACAAATAGAAAGGTTTATAAAGAATAACTTATTTGATAAGATATGAAAAAGTCTACATCTAAAAGAGATAAAGAAAAGGCGATAAAAAGTTATTTTATTAGGCAAATTTATGAGGGTTTTCCTGATGGTTCTAAATCTCAAAGACAATTAGTAAAATTTTTCTATGATTTTTTATGGGGAAATGGTCTAAAAATAAAAGTAGAAGATGCAAAAGATGTAAGAATTCATGCAGTATCTCATAAATTATGGGATGAATCTAAAAGAAAAGATTTAATAGATATGTTAACAGAGGATCAAAAAAATCTTTTACAACATGAAGTAGAATATAAGAGAACAGGTTGTGCAGATCACGGTGAAAGGGTTGGAATAATGTTAGATTCACAATATTCTTCAGATCCAGAATTTAGTGAGATATTTGAAGAGATGGTAAAATCCCAAAAATATAAAAACTTAAGCTTTTACTAATTATTTATGGGAGTTAAGCTAGCTGACTTAATAATAAAGAATGATATATCTTTTGAAGAATTGAAAGACAGAAGAATAGCAGTTGATTTTTCAAATGTTGTTTATCAGTTTCTAAGTAATATAAGACAGGCTGATGGAACTCCTTTAATGGATTCTAATGGAAAAATCACTTCACATTTAGTTGGTTTATTTTCAAGAACAGCAAATTTAATGGAAAAAGGAATTAAAATTTGCTATGTATTTGATGGCAAACCTCCATTATTAAAAATAAAAGAAAGAGAAGAAAGAGAACATAGAAAAAGAATTGCAGAATCTAAATTAGAGAAAGCAAGAGAAGAAGAGTCTGAAGAAGATGTTTTAAAATATTCAAAACAGATTGTAAGACTAACACCTGAAATAATGCAGGAATCAAAGGAATTAATAAGTGCTATGGGATTGCCTGTAATACAAGCACCAAGTGAAGCAGAAGCACAAGCTGCTTTTATGTGTGAGCAAGAAGATGTTTTTGCTTGTGGTTCTCAGGATTATGATTCTTTATTATTTAATTCTCCTAAAGTCATACAAAATTTAACTTTATCACAAAAAAGAAGATTACCAAATGGTTCTTTTGTTTGGATTAAACCACAAATTATTGATTTAAAAGAAAATTTAGAACATTTAAAATTAACACCAGACCAATTATTAGTTATAGGTATCTTAATAGGAACTGATTACAATCCTGGAGGTGTAAAGGGAATTGGACCAAAAACAGCTTTAAGATTAGTGCAACAGAATAAAAATTTTGATGATATTTTCAAGGAAGTAAAAGCAGATTTTAACTGGAAAGAAATTTATGCTGTTTTTAAATCAATGCCTATAATGAAAAATTACCAGTTAAAATGGCATCCTGTTGATGAAAAGAAAGTAAGAACTTTATTAATTAATAAGCATAATTTTTCAGAAGAAAGAGTTAATAATACTTTAAAAAAGATATCTAATAAAGACATTGGTGGATTAAATAAGTGGGTTTAAATTGCTCTTAATTCTGCTTGTACTTCATCTTCTAATTTATTTAATTTCTCTAGTTGTTGTAAACAACCACTAATTAATCTCTCTTCCCCTACATATTCTTTAATTAGTCCATCAAGTTCACTAACAATATTTTCTTTTGATAATTTGTTTATATTTGTTATTAGATTTGATAATTTTTTTCTATTATTACTTTCATAACCATTGATTATCCTTATAGTCTCTGTTAATATTCTATTTATTTCTGAAGCTTTTGAAATAAAATTAGCTGATATCTTTTTAATTGTTTGATATCTTGGGTCATTTATTGGAATTACCTGCTTTGTTAATTGATCATAAAGTCTAGCTAAATTCATTGCTTTAAATTGATCTGTTGCTAAATTAATAGATTTATTCAACCCCATACCAATTATATT
>JAHIVQ010000052.1 GCA_018816585.1 Nanobdellota archaeon | reverse complement strand
TATAATTATAACCTGATCTGTAATGCAAGTTGGTTAGATTTTGTGTTGTATAATACATTGTTCCATTTATCCCATTAGTTATATTAGACATATTTGAAGCAACTGTATTATTAGAGATTAATACTAAACCATTTTCATACCACGTGAAAGAGATATTTAATTTATTTCCCTCCAAATCTCCTATTGTTGCAGAACCATTAAAAACTATTCCTGTTTTATTTGATGTTGAGGTTATATTATTAAAAAAAGTTATATTATAAAAAAAAGGTGCAAGATGATTTATTTTTATATAACTAGAATTCACTTGTTCTCCTTTTTCCTGTGTTGAATCTACAGGAGTTACAGAAGCATGCCAATATTCATCAAAACTTGTTTCAGAGGAACTTAAAATATCTGTCCTGTTTTCATATAAAAATTTAATTTGCTCTGCACTTAAACTTCTGTTAAAAACATAAACCTCATCTATAGTTCCATTAAACCAATAATTATTCTGGTAAGAACCCCCGCCAACAACAAAATTTACATTTGTACCTGCTGCAGTGGAAGCACCGCAACTTGTATTAACACCATTAACATATAAACATATTTTTGTATCATTATGCCAACACATTATGTGATACCAATTATTTAAAGATAAAGGATAACCAAGTGTCTGACCCGCATCATTTCCATTATAACAATAAAGATTACCCCCATTATCAGTAAACATTTCATATCCAGAATCAGCAGCATCTGCCTGCTGCATAATCATGCAATATAAACCAACACAACCAAAAGTACTTAATTTTACCCAACCCCCATAAGTATGATTTGTACGCACTAATGCATCCAGTGGAGAGGTGGAAATATAATTTCCAGTTGTAAAATTATATGCACCAAAACCATCATAACCAACAGACATATTCCATACTGCTCCAGAAACATTACCATTGTTATGATAACTAGAATAATCCTCTGTAAGGGAAGCATTTGAATTATTTTCAAAAGGTAAATATAAAACAGGCAATGAATGATTAAGCAGATCATAATACCATACTGTTATGTTCTTGACATTATTTCCATCTGGATCTGTTACTGTAAAATTTATAGTTAAATTAGCAGTCGTTTTATTATTAGCATTATCTGAAGCATTTATGAATAATCCACTTATTGAAGGTGCTCCAGGAAATGCATAAACAAATATTGCAAACAAGCTTATAATTATAATAATAAATACAATCTCTTTTTTCATAATTTTTTATATGTTTTAAGGTTTTTATATGTTATGTTTTTTTAAAAATAATTATTTTAAGTCAAGAATTGTCCTTGCTATATCCCCTTTATTTTTTTCAAGAGCTTCTTTGACTTTTTCCCTGGATTTATTTGTCTGCTCCATTATCATTTCAATGTCAGCTTCATTAGTATTTTCCTCTTCTACATCCCCTGAAATCTGAAATGAAGTATTACCGGCCATATCAATCTTTTGAACAATCGGATTATTAATAATAATTTTTTTATTATCCAAAGTTTCTATAATAACTCTTGAAGCTCCAACATCCTCCTGCTTAATCCCCATCTTCTTCATTGCCATTTTCACAAGGCGTGGGTCCATTCCTGACATCATATTTCCCATACTATTTTAATCTATGAAATACTATAAAAAGCTTATTATTTCTATATAAAAAAGATTAGTATATATCTAAACTGGACTTAATTGCATAATCAACTTTTTCCATTATAGTTATATCTAAACTATTTAATTTTTTAACAATTCTTACTTTATCAATGGTTCTTATTTGATTTAAAAGTATTGTAGAATCTTTTTCAAGTCCAGACTCTTTTGCAGAAATCTGCACATTTGTGGGATATTCTTTGCTGAAAATCTTAGAAGTAATCGGAGCTATTATTGTTGTAGGGCTGTAATCATTCCCTAAATTATTTTGTATTATCACAGCAGGCCTTATTTTTCCCTGCTCGCTTCCAATTACAGGATCTAAATTAACCAATACTAAATCCCCTCTTTTTATAATCATTTTAATCCCAATCTTTATCTGCTGAAGCCCATTCCTTGTTTATATTAATGCTTTCTTTAGCCATTTCTATATATCCTTCCTTTAACAATTGCTTTTGTTTTCTCATTTGCTCTTCTATGTTATTCATCATCTTAACGATAACCTCTTCATAAGTTTCTTTTCCTGTTTCTTTCATTTTATCTAAAGCGTCTTTTACGTTTTCTCTTAATTGAATTGTTGTTACCATAATTCTATAGAATGACTATAGTTTATAAAACTTTTGATTTTTAACAGAATATCTATTAAAATACCTGCCTTTTAATTAATCTAAATCAATAAAACTTACTATAATGTAAATATATATTACAAAATATATTTTCCAGTAAATTGCAACTTGCAAGACGTGCGCGCAGGGTTTATAAATAAGCCTGATTTAAATTAACCAATGGAATTTATAGATAAAAAAACAATCAAACTAAATAAAATTATCAATGAATTAGACAGATTTGTTCTGGATTTTACAAAGATTCTTGAGAAGCATGTTAATTATGTCATTGTTAGCGGTTATGTTTCAATATTATTTGG
>JAHIVQ010000002.1 GCA_018816585.1 Nanobdellota archaeon | reverse complement strand
TAATGTTTCGCTTTCACTTAAATTAAAAGATTCTGATAAATTTCTTAATGAAATCTTTTTATTAACAACATCATTAAAAGAAAAACTTTGTGTCAATGCTTTTGTAATTGAAAAGATCTCACTATCACTCAAACTAAAAGAATCTGTTAATTGTTTTGTTGTTGAACTGATTTCTTCTTCACTTATGCTAAAACTCTCTGTTAGAACTCTTGTTATTGCATGCAAGTCTCCATCAAATAAGGATAAATTTTCAGTTAAAATTCTTTTTATTTCAAATATTTTTAAGTCTGATAAATTAAAAGATTCTGTTAGTTCTTTTAATATTTGTTTTAGTGATTCCAAATCATCACTAAGAGTTATGGATTCTGAAAGTGATTTAATAGTGGCCCTATCAATAGTGTCAGCGAGGTTAATTGTTTCAGAAATGGTTCTAGTAAAACTTTTAGTAATTGCTCTGCTAAGAGAGAGACTTTCTGTTAGCGTCTTTTTTAATTCTGCATAAATTGGTATTGCCATTTTTCATCATACAACCTGCATATCAATGCTCACTCCCGGGTTTGCAGAGACATTAGAACAGTTTCCGTATAACCAGATTTGTTTAGTTTGGCTGGCCGTTACACTGCTCCAGATTGTTTGAAATGAACTTGATAAAGTAATACAATTTGTTGCATCATTTTTTGGGTCTGATTCGCTTGCAATTCTACAAGAAAATAATTCCCAACCAGTATTTAAACTTCCAATATATTTTATTTGAAAATCTCCAGTTCCTGTCCCATTATTTGTAGCATTAAGTGAAGATATTATAGTTGTTTGTCCTCCTGGGTAAGTAGGATAAAATTCCCAATCTGGAGAACAATTCATAAATCTAAGAGCACCTATGTTCGAAGAATAATTTATATCAGGGGCTCCACCTGTACCTAATAAAACAAAGTGATATACATTTTGTGTTAATGATAGATTATATTCTATTGAATTTGTCTCATATCCTGTTTTGCTTGTATTTACTGTATGTGGTGTATGAAAAGTTCTTGTTCCATCATTATTAAAATATTCAATTAAATTTTGTATTGGAACTTGACCATTGGCATCTGTTGTATCAGAAAAAACATTATTAGAAGTTATGTTAGTAATATTCACATCAGCCCCTTCTAAATATCCACTTGAATCATTTACTTGTATCTCCATATACCATTTTCTTGCTAAGTTACTATTTTCAACATATTCTTTTGAAGTGTTATAAGAAACATTTAAGAAAGTATTGTTTATCGCAGTTGTATTTAAAAATACGGCTACAGTTCCATTTGTTATTATATTTCCATTCTGAAAAGTATTATGTGAAGAATTAAGCATATTAAGTGTACCAGTTCCAACATCAACAGCTGTAAAAATTACAAAATTTCTAAGAATATTATAATTCTGCTGTGAACCCAAATTAATTGAAAAATCAGAGAAATTTATTATAGTAGTGTTTATTATTGTGTTGTAAGTGTTTTGTACAGATATGCCATTAGTCCCCCCTGTGAGTGTGTTATTTGTTAAATTATTATAACCTCCAGCACCTCCTCCACTAATAATAATCCCATAAGTTCCTTGTGGATAAAAAATATTATCATTAACTATATTGCTATTAGAATCTGATTCAAAAACAACTCCAACATAAGTATTACTTAAATAATTTCCTTCTATTAGATTGTTATCTGCACCTGGTTGAGTTGTAAAAATGCCCCTTATATTACCAGTTACATTATTTCCTATAAAATAATTTGGTCCTGATTGTGCTTCTATTCCACAATACCCATTATTATAAATTGTATTGTTTGCTATTAAATTATATTGTCCACCAAAGAAAAGAACTCCATCCCCACTTGGGTCTTGATTTGCAAAATAATTATCAACCGCTGTATTATTATACCCCCAAGCAGTGCTACTAAATACAAGACCATGAGCATTAGCCTCAACTGTATTATTTTTTATATAAGTAAAATTTGCGCCATAAAGATATATTCCATAATTTACATTATCATTTGTTGTACTATTTTCAATTCTACTATTTTTATTATAACGGAAATAAACTCCCACAGCATTAAGATTTGCAGTGATATTGTTTAATAAATTTTCATCAGCATTATCATAAACATAAATTCCATAATTAACATTAGAATTTGTAATGGAGTTTGTTACTGTATGATTTGGGCCTACAAGAACCATTCCATAATTAGCATTTGAGTTAGATGTCACACCTATAACATTTCCATCACTTGAACCTGAGCTTTGATAAACTCCATATAAGAAATCTAAAATAATTCCATTTTGAACTGTATATCCCTCATATCCTCCAGAAGAAGCCCCATATCCTGTTGCATCATCTCCAGTAATAGTATAACCATTTAAATTTATAGTTACATTATTAGCACCACCTGGAAAACAATTTCCAACAATACCAGATATATCATTTTCTAAAAGGTAATTTTGTCCTGGAGTACTTAATATCTGGCAGGTACTAATAGTTAGATAGGATATATTTACTTCAAAATTTACTTGTTCTGTGTTATTTAAATTATTTGAACTATCATTGCAATAAAAGTTTACTGTGTGCGAACCGTCTGTCATAGAAGTATTTATATCTGTCCAAGAATCTCCCGACTGACTCATTGAATAATTTACTGTTCCTGCTGTTAATGAATACCAACAAGAACTAACTCCAGAACTATCTATAGCAGTCACATCAAATAATACAGTTGAATTATAAAGTTTATTCTCTTTAGGTGATACTTTTACTACACTTGGTGGGATAATATCAGCATCAGGAGTTTCAATATAAATTTGTGTAACTCTCATATTTTCTCCACTTCCTATTGTGTCCATATCAACCTGAACAATAAGATTAGAATAATCTGTAATAGCGTCTGCTTCTGTAGTAGAAAGAGTGTAAGCAGCATCCGCATAAGCACCCCTTCCTGGAGCCCAATTATTTGCAACCGTAGCAATTAAAGTTGTTCCCTGATATAAATATATATCAACTTTTTCTGGAGCACCACTTCCAACACTTTTTGCATAAATATGGACAATATGCCCTGTATTAGTATATGGGTCTGTAACATCAGTTAAATTAATTCTAAAAATTAAAGACCCTGAAACCCCAATTGCATAAGAAGTATCTCCATCTTGAGAAACTTCATCCATAGAATTCCATAAAATAGTATCTACTTCTAAACTTCCACCATCTGTCCATAGTGGGGTTCCACTTTTAGAAACATCTTGATTAGGTCTGGCATATTGAGTGGCGCTTACTAAACTAATATAAAATACTAAAAGAAAAACCATTAAAAATAATTTTTTATTCATGTTAATTTTTGAAACTCCTCAAATTCTGTTAAACTCATTTTAGTTATAGTTACATTTAATAATTCTACACTTTGATTATATCCATTCCAAACAGGATC
>JAHIVQ010000051.1 GCA_018816585.1 Nanobdellota archaeon | reverse complement strand
GTATATATGGGATCGGGTGTTGCCAAGCCACTATGACCGTCCTAGTTTTTAAGAATTATTTTAATTTATAAGGTTTTCGGAACCTTCAGTAGTTCCGAAAGTAGAAAAGTGGGCGGTGAAATGAATATATTGGGCTTACAAGCCCTGTACTGCCTGTGTTACAATGCTTGTAGTGCTAAGGTCTTTTGCTTTTGTCTCCAAAAGTGTATTCTTGACAACTGCCTTGTTTCTTCAATATTTTTATGTCTTCTTTCTTTTCTCTTTGTGTTATAACTGCTTTCTTGATATAGTTCCTTTCTTTTAGCATGGATTTGTTCTTTGTTAATAATGTACCAATTTCTTTGGTTTTTTAGTATTGCTTCTCTATTTTTATTGAAGTATTCTTTTTTGTTATATTATATATAAAAAATAAAAAATAAAAATTATGATAATGATTAATAAAACATAAATTATATATAGAATTATACTTGATATTCTTACATCAAATTACAAAAGGTATCGGCGTCCGAAGTTCGAAATTTTGAATAGACTAGAAGTCTAAGCAAAAACTTTAAATTCTTCCGCCGAACTTTATTTAAATGCTAATAAGGTATTTAAATATTTCTATTGTTTTCTTTATTTTCTAATTACTTTATCAACATACTTTTTAAGATCCTTTATTAAAGATGATTTTGTTTCTTCTTTTATACAAATATATATACCTTGTGTGTTTGTTCTTTTAACATTTAATAAAATTCCTTTGATTAACCTAAATATTTTAGAATCTTTTTCCTTAATAGAATTTATATTATCTATAATAATATAATCAAAATTATTTTCTTTTAAATATATCCCAATCAAACTTCTTAAATCCTTTAGAGGCACTATTTTAATTTTATTTCTGTCTTTACTATCTTTAATATTATTTATTTCTTTATCACTGCTTTTTATATCTAAAAAAAAGAGGTAATTATTATTAATTTTATTCTTTTTAAAAGTATTCATTAATTTAACAGAAGAATTAGCAATGCTAACATAACATATTTTCCCTTTTATTGATTTAACTAATTTAGTTAATTCATTTAAGTAATTCTTTTTTGGAATAATATAAAGTACTTGTCCTTTTTTGCATATTCTATAAATAAAATATTCTAAATTAATCATGCCAATTAAAAAGAAGACTGCAAAAAGGAAAATAACAAAATAATTAATTAAATTTGTTTTGAAAATATCAATTTCTTCTAAAAGGTTTAAGGTGATGTATATAACAAAAAAGATTCCAGCTATGAATAGATAAATGAAACTTTTTCTCAATTTATTTTCTGTTCTTTTAACAATGCCAAAAATAAAGAAAACAACAATCAATCCTATCAAAAATACGGCTATGTTTAAAATATTAGATATATTATACATTTTAATACCTTCCAATCCCTTTCATTAGATTTTTTTCAGATAGTTTTAATATGGTTGATATTCTAAAGTGCTCATAAACTAAAACAATCGAAAATATTATCAAAGCAACAATTATTAAAATTTTGATTAAATCCTTTTCTTCTTTTGTTATTTCTATAACTTTAAATGATTGGCTTGCAACTCCAGTATTTTCATCGTACTTAACTTCAACATTAAATGTATAATCTCCTGGAACAGCATTTTCCGGGATTCTAAAGTTCCTGCTAAAAGAAGATCTGCCCTCAATAGCAATAGTTTCACTTTTACTGATTAGCTCAGTTCCATAAGCATCTTTAATATTATAAGACATAACCACATCAATTCTACCCTCTGGAATCTTGTTAATAATGTTTATTGTAGCTAATAAATCTTCTCCAGGTGAAATTTCTATATACTCCTCTGGAACCTCTACACTAACAACCAATAAATTTTTCTTAATTTGGGCATAATTTTCGAGATTCTTTTCTGCCAATACTACATTATCCATACAAATAACTAATAAAATTAAATATAAAAAAATAATTTTTTTATGATACTTTAGTATATTTAAACTTTTTATTCTTTTCTCATATTTTTTATTATAATTATACTTTTTCATTTTCTATTTAACCTTTTTAATCTATAGTATATATAAATAATTATCATAGATATTATAATAAATGGTATCATTAATGAAGATAAAATAATTACTGGGTTTTTAACTAACTGTTTTTCTAATTTAATGACTTTAAACGAGTCATAGGAAATAGCACTTTGATTGTTATAAAATATTTGTATATGGAGTATATAATTATTTGGTTCTATTGTTTTTGGTAATCTAAACCTCTTAATAAAAGACGTATCCCCGAGCACCATCATTGTTTCATTGTCTGTTGATATTATCTTATCTAAACTTTTAATAGTATAAAATATGTTTACATTTGTTTCTATTTCATCTCCAAAATTTATTAGAGTTATTGTTGCTAAAAGTTCTCCCCTTGGGATTAATACTTTGTATTTGCTTGGGATTTCTACTAAAATATCGAATAAAGCTTTTTTTATTATCTCCTGGTATTCTGGAATAATTAATTTTTTCTTATATCTATATTGAGTTGATGGTATCTCTTTTTTATCATCGCTAGTTTCAATAATCCCTGAGTGAGTTAAACCCTGAATTTTATACTGTTTATTAAAATCCAAACAAGTATAACTACCTACAGAACCAGGGCAAAGAATTTTAGTTTCATATGATGAATTACAATCAGAACTAATTTCACCAATGGAATTTATTTCATAATCTTTAATACAAATAGAGCTTCTAGTTTTATTTATATTATCTACAAAAATTGTTTTTGCTCGTACTATTGGAGAATCAATTCCTTTTACAAGCATAAATCCATTTTCAGATGTTGCAGTTTGCTTTTGAATTGTAACCTTAGATAACTCAAGTGTTTGATTCATACTAAAATTATACTCAAACTCTAAGAAATTATTAGTATCATTTGAAAATTCAATATAAGCAACAGGATTAAAATCTCGGGATATATTTTCTGATCCATCTATTTTTATAATTAAATCATGTATATTTGTTTTAATATGAGTTTTATTGCCTAATAATAAATCCCTAACATTTGGAATACCATCTCCATCAATATCATTATCACAAACATCACCATTCTGATCACCATCTAAATTTGATTGTTCTGAATTATAAATATTTGGGCAATTATCACAAGCATTTCCAACATCATCATTGTCATTATCTGTTTGACTTGGATTCGTTTTTAAAGGACAATTATCACAAGCATCTCCAACACCATCATTATCAGAATTTTGTTGATTTGAATTTGGAGTATCAATACAATTATCTACAGCATCAGGAACACCATCATTGTCAGCATCAGGAGATTCCACCATTAAAGAAATAGTTCCTAAAACCCTCCCAGTTATTTTATCATTTATTATAAAAAAATTAGATGATAAGATAATCAAATATACAACTATTAGTATTATTATGGTTCTGTTTTTTATATCTTTCATATTTGCTTTTTAAATCTAATTTTAAGGGTCCCTTTATAATCCTTATATTTTGCATTTTCAGGAATGCGTACTATAATTTCAAGGGTCCTATCTTCATTTGGTTTTAATATAAAATTATTTTCAGAAACATATATCCATCCTTTTAATCCTCCATATACTTTTATATTGATGATAGATGTTTGATTTAAATTTGCTATGTTTATAATCTTGGTCCCAATACCAGATGGCATAATAGTTCCAAAATAAATAGCATCAGTATCTACATTAAAACCAGTATAGTTACCTACTGTTAGATATATATCTAATTTTTTAGTATCATATGAAACAGAATTATAGATAATAAAAAAAGATGAAAATATTAGAATTAATAAAATAATTATTAAAAATATTTTTTTATTCATTTTTTACGCCTTTCTTATATTTAAGGTATATTATTAATATAAATATTATTAATAATATTATCACTAGTGCTAAACCACCAATAATAAGATATATCATGTCTAAACCCTTAGATTTTACAACATTAAATTCAAAATTTTCTTGGGATTGTTTGCCTCTATAATTCAAAATTATGTTAGCATTATATGTGCCAATAGGAACATTTGTTGTATCCCAATAAGCATTAATATCTTTAAAAGACCATGGTCTTACATCAGTATTTTCTGTCTTAAATTCAGATATTATATTTTTGTTATTATCATAGACTTTAATTTCAGCATAAATATTATCTATTATTTCATTCCATAAACTCTGAATTCCAATGTCAAATTTATTTATTTTTCCTTGTTCAAAAGTTTTTTGAGAAATATTAACAACTTCTATCAGTAAATCACCAATATTGAACTCGCTTTCAGTTTCTGATATTTTACCGTCATAATTAACAACAGCAACCGCCTTGTATACACCAGGTCTAAGATCTTTTGGAGTCCATTTAGCATATAACTCTGTTGTTTCTCCAGCCTTAAGATTTTTTATATCTGTATCCAATTTAGTTATTTCATTTTTCTCCGGATCATAAACTTTAATTATACCACTAAGAGAATCTATATCTTCTTTACCTAAACTATCCACGATTATTTTAAATATCATTGGTTCATTAACAACAAGTTTTCCTATCTCCAATCTTGTGGAAATATATTTCCCGGGATAAGGGACTCTAATATAAAGCTGTGACTCAACTCCTGTAACTGCACCAACACTTGACCCTGCTCCTATTCCATTACCACCTACAATTTCTACTACTCCTATCCTGGTGTCATAAGTTCCAGGCTCTGTAATAAAAGAAGGCATTTTAAAATCTATTGTAAACTGTCCTGTTTCTCCTGGGCCTATTTTCATGCTTGTTTCATACAGTGTAACATAATCAGAAAATTCTCCAGTAGTATAAATCTGTACATTTGTAGTTGTATCTTCTCTATTAAGTATATAATAAGTAAAACTCTTTTCCATATTTGGCTCAAAAGGAACTATTATTCTGCTAGGGCTTATACCTATTGAATTAACCTGAATAGAAATCAAACCAATAAAAATCATACAAATTAATATTTTAATTATTTTATATTTCATTTTTATCATGCTTCTGATGCTATAAATACAAGAGACTCGCTTTTTGTTCCTGGAGGCTCATCTGATGGGGGTCTTATTAATAATTCTATTTCAGCTTCATCATTATTATCTACATAATTAAATCTACATAATACTATTAATGGATTTGTTCCTGGTATATTAGTCCAAGTGCTTATAGAGCAAGCCGGATCTGCTGAAATACCTTCTGTAGCAACAGCAGCTTCAAATTGGAATGAAGTTGTGTTATCTCCACCACCAGTGCCATTAAATAATGCTGTACTATTTGAGGATCTAGCAATTGTAACATTTACTTTAACACTCCCATCATTTCTCAATAAAAAAGGTGGAGGATTATTTGTTGTTGTATTCTTTGATGATCCTGCAGTAACAGTACCAAAATTTACAGAATTAGTAACAAGCGTTATCTCTACTACACTTATAATAGTAACATTAGCTGTTCCAATAATATTTCCTGTTATACTTATTAATGGCTGTTTTAACATTAAATCTTCTTTAAATATAGTTATTGTAGAAAATAATAAAATTATACTGCCAAATATAAATATAATCCTTAAAATCTCTTTCATTTTTCATTTTTAAAAAAATAAATAAAAAAATAAAAATTTATTTTAGACACCTTGTGTTGCTGTAAATGTTACAGTGGATGTTTTTGCTCCTGCTGATTCATCTGCTGGTACTGTCACTTTAATGTCCATCTCTACTTGGTCTCCAGAATCTACATAAGGCAATTGTGCCACTGCTATAGTAGATGATGTACTGTTTGGCATGTTTGTAAATGAAACTACTGATCCTGTTGGACATGCTATTTCCCCTGCACCACATGCAAATTGATAGTATGATGAAGGATTTGCTGCTCCTGTTCCACTAAATATGTTTGTTCCTTTAATAGTTACATTAACATTGACAGTTCCATCATTTTGTAGTTGGAATGGTGCTGGACTATTATCTGTGGTATCATTAATTTCGTTATTATACAAAGATCCAAAATCAATAAAAGCAACAGGTAATGTTATATATGTTGTTGCTCCTACAGTGACATTAGTAATTCCTTGAGGTGTTGATGTTGCCCTTCCTGTTATTATTGGAACACTTTCAATCTCAGAAAGCACTAATGCAGTACTTCCAATTGAAATTAGCATAGCAACTATTATTAATCCTCCAATTAAGTTATTTGAATGATTTTCCATTTTCCCCTCCTTTTTATTATTTTTATTCATTTTATCTTTGCTCCTTTGATATTACATTTAATTTTATCTCTCCGCTCTCTGTGGTTGGTTTCGGCATCACATATAAATTAACTTCTCCTGTTGTTTGTCCTATTTGTTGCGGTTCTTCCCCTCCAATTTTATGTACTATCAGAAATGCTCCGCTAACAGAAACAAGAAGTGTAATCAGAAGTAAAACCATTATTGTAGTTCTAGAAAAATCTCTCATTTTTTTCCTCCTTTTTATTGTAACTAAGCATTTGATATCTTAGTAATATTACTCCTATTTAAATGTTACGATGTATGATTTATGTATAAGTTATGAATTCTTGATTAAATATATTAATTGTGATATATAACTTATAAGTATATGAAACGTTATGTAAATATTGCTTTGCCAGAAGATCTAGCAAGACAGATTGATAGAATAATAAAAGAAGCAGAAATGGGTTATAAAACAAAAGGAGAATTTGTAAAAGATGCAGTTAGAAGTTTATTGAAAGATATGGCAAGGCATGAAGACTTAAAAAAAAGAAATAGTAAACAGTATAAAAACAAACAGTTATAATAGTTAGTTCTATCTAAATTTTCTCTTCTTTTAAATAATCTTTCTCAGATAAATAAGCCATAACTATATTTTTGATTATCTCAACTCTTTTTAGCCCTATCCCAATAAGGGCTCTTGCATTTATGGTAAACTCGCGGATAATCCTTTTTTCTAGCTATCCATTGATATCCACAACGTTCGCATTTATAGCCCTCTACAGTTATCTTTTATATTTATACTTATAATTAAAATGTATATTATACACACGCCAAAATATTTAAATTTTTATTACTACGAGGTATTAATCCTTTTACTTGCTGAAATACCAAACTTCGACTTTAGGACATAATTAGCTTATTACTATTTTTCTTTCAGTAACCATTTCCAAACAGGAATTGCTTTTATTATTTTATCTTCAATTACAAATTTATCTTCTTGATTATAAGTTAGAATTAATCCTTCTTTCAACTTGAATTTGTCCAGAGCTTCAATAAGTCCATTTAATTCTCTTTTCTTATTCTGTTCTGTCAGATTATAGCAGACTTGTATTGCTCGAGTTATTTTTGTGCCTTCCTTAATAACAAAATCACATTCTCCCTTTTCCTGAAAATAAAAAATTTCTTTATATATTTTTCTTAAATTTAAAAATGTTATATTTTCAAGCATCTTTCCTTTATCTTCTGAAAATGAAGCAGAGTTTACCACTGAAAAACCGTTATCAATTGAATAAACTTTTTTGGGATTAATTATTTGTTTCTTAATTGAATAATCAAATTTTGGAATTGTAAATAGCATATAACTATCTTCAAAAAAAGAAACAAACGAGATTGCACTATTCACAGAACCCAAACCAAAGGTTTTCTTTAAGGAATTATATGAAAATTCTTTTCCTACATTTGTAATAAGATAAACTGCCATTTCCTTAAGAGATTTTAAATTTCTTATTTTATGTCTTATTGAAATGTCTCGATTTATTATATCATTAAACAAATCTTGTATAGATTCTATCCTTCTACTTCTTAGATATTGCGGGAATCCACCTTTTATAAAATACTCCTTAAAAGATTCAATATTTGGTTTTTTACCTGTTAATTTAAGGAATTCATTAAATGAGAAAGGGAATAATTCATAATTTAAATGTCTCCCAGTAAGCCTTGTTCCAAGTTCTCTGCTTAATAATGAAGCATTTGAACCAGTAATAACAAAATATTTTCCTTTATCAAGCATTGCTCTTACAAAAAGCTCCCATTTTTCAACATTTTGTACTTCATCAAAAAAATAGTAATTACTTTCTCCATATTCTTCATTAAAAACTTGGTTAAGAGTCTCAAAATCTGCTAATTCAAAATTTACTGCACTAGGATCTTCAAAATTAAAATAATAAAAATTTTTAGACTTTTGTATCATTTGCCTTAATAATGTGCTTTTTCCGCATCTTCTAACTCCAGAAATGATTATTGCAAAAGACTCTTCAACCTTTATTTCTTTTAGTTTTTCTCTTTCTATACCCTTATTGACCAATAGAATATCTTTTCTCTGAGCTTTTACAATATTGCTTAAGGATTCTTTTATTATCATATTAAATATATACACCACTTAGTATTTATAAAGGTTTGCATTACTAATGAATACTATTGTTCATTATTAATGAATACTATTTTTATTTATAAAATAAAACTATCTGCAAATTCATCAAAGAAAACTTATATTAAAAGATCTATTATTTTTTAATTTCAATAACATCATCAACAAAAGCTCTTAATTCATCATTCTCATTCTGCTCTATAAAATTAACTCTAAAATTGCCTAAGTTTTATCACTACTTTGTGTAAACTATTCTACTTGCCGAAATACTAACCTTTAAATATATACTAAAAAAACAAAAGATATGAAAAAATACCTAACTTTAATTTTATTTGTATCTATTTTCTTAATAGCAGCTTGCTCAGAACAAGCTCCAGAACAAACAATAGAAACACCAATAACAGAAACACCAATTACACAAATAAATTCTGTATGTGGAGATGGAACATGTGATAATGATGAAATGTGTATTATAAGCACATTACAAACATTATGCCAAGAAGATTGTGGACCATGCCCCTCAAGCATATATGTTGAACCTTTTGAGTGTAGTGATTCAAATTGTGAGATAACAGGAAACAATGAATTTACATTAAAAATACCAGCATCAATAAAAGTAAATATAGCTAACCTAGGTGAAACACTAGCTAATACAATGGAAGTTGGTTACAAGTGTTATGAAAATAATCAGAGAGTAATACAGCATGCACTTATCAAAAATTACAAAGGTACATTATTTGAAGATTCATTCGATAATGAAAAAGATGAGATAAGATTAACAGCAAGAGGATCAACAGGAAGCAAAACAACATATACTTTAAGTTTGAAAAAATGGACGCAATCTACCTTCGAAAACTCTGATTTGATATGTAACTTTGAATTTGATACACACAGTCCAATAAAGAACAATCTACAGACAGTAACAATAAAAGTAAGAGAATAGACTAAATCAATTTTAAATTTTTTGTTATTTTATTTATTTTTTCTTCACTATCCGGGCCTATAGCCAGACAAGTTATTGTTGGCTCTTTAAACTCTGTTAATCCTGCATCTTTTATCAAAGCTGTTGTTAATTTTTCTCTTTCAGCTAATTTTTTATATTCAAATAATTCATTTTCATCCTTTACTTTTAGAATAACTTTTTTCATACCTTCTGAGCGCCATTCTTCTACTTTTTCTTTATTAGATTTTAGAACAGCTTCAACACTTCCATGAGACACTTGAGCACTCATTTTACCTTTTGGCATTTTTAAATCCTGCCTTACTAAAATAACCTGTTTCATAGATAACAAACAATTAGTCTACTTATATATTTTATGATAACGTAAAATATTTAAACTAATTAAATAAGATAAATAAAAAGAGATTAAGATGAATAAAACACTTAAATTATTAATTATATCTGATGTTTTTTTATGGTCTGGTCTTGGATTAATTTCTCCTATATTAGCTATATTCATAAAAGATAATCTTATTGGAGGTACAATAGCTGCTGCAGGTATAGCAAGTGCTATTTATCTTATAACTCATGCTACACTACAAATTATTTTCGCTAAGGTTTTTAATCCAAAAGATAGATTATGGATGCTATTATTAGGAACATTTTTAATAATTTTAGTTCCAATAGGTTATCTTTTTTCAACAAATGTATGGCATCTGTTTTTAACTCAATTAATGTATGGTGTTGGAGCTGGATTTGCATTTCCTTCCTGGTCTAGCTTGTTTACATCAAATCTTGAAAAAGGAAAACGTGGTTTCCAGTGGGCTATTTATTCATCAAGTGTTAGTTTTGGAATGGCAATAACTGCATATATTGGAGCACAAATGGTAAATATATTTAATTTCAAAATTGTCTTTATCTTTAGTGGGATTATATCCTTAATAGGTTTATTAATATTATTTTTACTTGAAAAAAAAGAGCTTATGAAAAAGATATAATTATTTCATATGCATTTCTATAACATCACCATCTTCAAGAATATGCTTTAATCCAACTTGTTGTCCATTTACAAATTTTGAACTTTTACCCCAGATTCTTGCAAATTTAAACTTATTAATAAAATCCTTGTGTATCTTTTTTGCAAGGTCTTCAACAGTTGATCCTTTTGAAAATGCAACAGGAGGAAAGTCTTTATCTTTAGATGGCATTTTAGTATAGACATATACTAATTTAAGATTCTTCCATATCATCTCTTTTAATATTTCCACATCTTGATTATTGTAATAAATTATTGGCAATTCAACATTACTATTCCATAATTCTTTTATTACAATGTCTTTTTCTTTTTGATTTCTATAAGTTAAAATTACAAGATCAGAATCATTTATTATACTTAAAAATTCATGACCTCTTTTAGTATTTGAAAAATTTTCTATTATTGCAGGCATCTCAATAACTTGTATATTAACTCCATTATAATCCATAATGCCCACTTCAGGTTCTTCTGTTGTAAATTCATATTCAGCAATAACTGGTTTTGCATTTGTTATTCTTGTTAATAAGGTTGATTTTCCAGAATTTGTTGTACCCACAATAACTACTCTTGCTGCACCTTCTCTTTTAATATTAAGTGATTTTATGCCTGCTTTCTTTGCTCTTTTTATTTCTATTTGATATCTTAATTTTGATATTTTCTGTTTTATCTGATCAAGCATCTTCTCAGATGCCTTATGATGGGGTGCAGTTCTAAGCATCTCTTCAAGACCTTTTATTTTTTCTTCAGTTGTTTTAGCTTCCCGATATTTTCGCTCAGCTAGCGCATATTCTATACCTGCATTCGTTGCCATTTAATTAATGATAATAAAAACCTTTTTAAGCCTTTTTTTATCTAATTTAGCATGGCAATATACAGTAATCTTGGCCAAAATCTTTATGATATAAATAGTATTATATCTAATGGTGTTATTAAATTAATTGGAGCTATACTTATAATTCTTATTGGTGTACTAATATCTAAATTCATTTCAAAATTATTCAAAAAATTAATAACAAAATTAAGACTAAATGAAATTCTTAAAAAAACAATGAAGATAGATGTTCCTCTTGAAGAGTTCGTTGCTACAATTATAAAATATCTACTTTACTTAATATTCTTAATACTTGCACTAAAACATTTGGGCCTTGCAGAATTTATACTTAATGCAATACTTATAGCAATACTCAGCTTACTTGTTATATTTATTGTGCTTACTCTAAAAGATTTAATACCTAATATAACAGCTGGATTTTTAATCCATCACAGAAAATTAATAAATAAAGGGGAAAATATAATAGTAAAGGATATAAAAGGCAAAATAATTGATATTACACTAACAGAAGTAAAATTAGAAACAAAAGAAAAAGACATTATAATAATTCCAAATTCAATATTAATAAGAAATATAATCACAAAGAAGAAATAAAATGGTATTAGCATATATATTAATAACAGTAAAAAACAGACAGGGAAGCAGAATAGCAGCTGAATTAGTTAAATCAAAATATGTTGATAATATACATTTATTGTATGGAATGTATGACATGATTTTAAGAGTCAAGGCAATTGATCTTGATGATTTGCATAAATTCACAGTTGAAACATTGTCAAAAATAAAAGATATAGATAGAACAGCCACTTTAATAGTTGCAGACAAAACTAAAGAAGATAATAAAATTTAATCCTTAGAAAAATCTTCTATTGTATACTTAAATTCTGAATCCTCATTGATTATCTTTTTTCTTTTCATATATTCTCTTGCAAGAATATAAAATACCAAAGCTAAACTTTTTTTACCCTTATTATTACAAGGTATCATCAAATCAACTTCTCTTGAATCATTATTAGTATCAGATAATGCAATTGTAGGTATTCCCATTCTAAAACCATCACGAACAGCATTCTTATCTGGCCAGGGGTCAACAATAATAATCAATTTTGGTTCTATAAAATTCTTTAATCTGACATTAGTTAGTATACCTGGTGGATATCTTCCTATTAATTTTTTAATACCTGTTATCTTTGATACAAGATTAACAATAGACCATCCAGATTCTCTTCTGCAGATTATTAATATATCCTCTGGATTATATTGTGCTATAAAACTAGCTGCAATATCCAACCTTTTATTGATATCTTCAACATTTAAGACATAAAGACCATCTGGCCTTACCTTATATATGAAAGGTTTCATATCCTCTGTTTTGAACTTAGTTCCAATATGGATTCCTGCTTTAAGGTATTCCTCTAATGGTACCAATAACTTTTCTTCTGCCATAGGGTTTTTGATTAAAAACTATTTATAAAGCTTTTTATCAAAGCATTGAAACAAAAAGGTTTAAATAATGCCTTAATTAATTGACTTTATGAGACCTATTTTTAGTGAAGAAGAGGAAGAAGATAATTATTTTGGTACAGATAAAGATGAAAAAAAAGATGATTATTTTGACTGATATAATAAAAAGTATTATATAAAATTAGGTTATATTAAAAATTAGGAGGTAGATTAAAATGGGATGGTTAAGAGAGACTGGAGTAGCAAGTAATTTACATATTGTTGAAAACATGATTAAGAAAGGTGAACTTGGAGAAGGAAAACAAAAAGAAGCTTTTCAACATCTTGTAGAAGGTATGAGAGGATTACTTGCAGATGTAATTGAAATAAAAGAAGGAAAAAGAAAATAAAATTTTAAATAAATTTATATAATTGAAATTTATTTTAACTAAAATGAACTGGAAATCAAAAATAGAATATCTTATTGATAAATCCATACCATACGCACTTGTTTTATTAGTAATCCTGATAATAATAGAGTTCTTTTTTAAGGAGTTAGCGGAACACTACATATTTTATATAGAAATATTCCATAACTTAATTTTGCTAATATTTATTATAGATTTAATATTCAAATATCTAAGAATAAGAAAATTTAAGAAATTCTTAAGGGAATCTTGGCTTGATATAATAGCTGTATTTCCATTTTATCTAATTTTTAGGATTTTTGAAGAGGTAATTATTCTGGCTAGGATAGGGGAGGAAGCACCAAAATGGCAGGGAGTTGTTCATATAGGAAAAGAAAGTGAACTTATAGCAAAGGAGATAGAAGAAGCAGGTAAGATTGAAAGGCTAGAAAGGTTTGCGAGATTAAGAAGATTCCTCAGGCCGATATTGAGAACTCCAAGGTTAATAAAGGCATTTGTATTTTATGAAAAACCAAAGAAAAGATAAAGATGATTATTTTGATTAATCCTATATAGTAAAATATATAAATAAAATTCTAAAAACCTTAAAATGAACTTTTTAACTAAATTTGAAAATAGTGTCAAAAAAACTATTAAGGATTATAAATTAATAAAGAAGAAGGATAAGATATTAGTAGCTTGTTCTGGTGGAAAAGACTCAACTACAACCTTATATTTATTAAAAAAATGGGATTATAATGTAGAAGCTGGAATGGTTGATCTTAAAATAGGTGATTTTTCTGATAGAAATTTAAATAATGTAAAGACATTCTGCAAAAATAATAATATAAAACTAAATATTTTTGATTTCAGAAAGGAATTTGGATTCTCTTTTTGTTATATTAGAGACATTTTAAAATCTAAAAATATAAGATTAAACTCATGCACTGTTTGTGGTATTTTCAGAAGATACTTGATGAATAAAAAAGCAAGGAAATTAGGATTCACAAAAATAGCAACAGGCCATAATATAGATGATGAAGCACAAACTATACTAATGAATCAGTTTAGAGGAAATACAAAACTAAATGCTAAATTAGGACCAATAAATGGCATAATAAAAGACAAAAAATTTATACCGAGAATCAAGCCATTATATTTTTGCAAAGAAGATGATATAAGAAAATATTCAAAACTTAAAAATTTTCCAGTTAATTATGATCCATGCCCTTGTTCTGTAATGGCATACAGGAGATCTGTAAGAACTTTATTAAATAAGTATAAAATGAATCATGAAAATATAGTAAAATCATTTCTTAAAATAGTCCCAGAATTAAAGGAATTTTACAAAAATGGAAAAATATACTATTGTAATAATTGCGGGGAACCAACAACAAATGGGGAATGCAAGACCTGCCAGTTAATGAAGAAGTTAGTTAAATAAGATTTATATATTACTTATATTTGAGTTTAACATGAAAAAAGAAGCAATAACAAAGGAAATGACTATTGAGTCAATTATAGACAAATGCCCTGATGCAGCTGAAATAATGTTCAGTTATGGTTTGCATTGCATAGGATGTCATGTAGCTGCTTCTGAGTCCTTGGAAGATGGGGCAAAAGCGCATGGTTTAACTGACAAGCAGATAAATGAGATGGTAAAAGAGATTAATAAAATAAATAAATAATTTTATATAATTAGTTTATTTCTATAAAACATGATAATAAAAGAGATTAGAGCTAAAAAAATAAAAAATTCCAGAAATCAGGATACAATTGAAGTTATTGTAAAAACAGATCAAGGTAATGCTATAGCATCAGCCCCTTCTGGTGCATCAAAAAGCTCAAAAGAAGTGATAGATTTTCCAACAGGAGTTGATGATGCAGTAAATTTTGTTAATACAATATTAAATCAAGAATTTAAGAATTATGAGATAAATTCTTTTGATGAATTTAAGAAAATAGAAGATATAATAAAAAAATATGATGATACAGAGAGACTTGAAAAGATTGGTGGTAATTTAATTATAGCATTTGAATTTGCATTATTACATGCAATAACAAAAGGTTCAATATGGAAATTTTTGAATCCGCAGACAAAAGGACTTCCAAGACCTCTTGGAAACTGTATTGGTGGAGGAGAGCATGTTAATGACAATTTCAAGAATGAATTTCAGGAGTACTTACTTTTTTCACTTGAGGCAAAATCATTTTCAGAAGCAGCAAAAGCAAATTCTGAAATATATCATAAACTAAGAAAAAAATTCAAAAGCAGACTAACTGATGAAGGTGCCTTGGCTTTAGATCTTTCAGTAGAAGAGATTCTTGATATACTTAAAAAAGAAACAGATGATTATTATGAAGAAAACAAAATAAGAGTAAAAATGGGTATTGATATTGCAGCAAACTCATTTTTTGATGGAAAAAATTATGTTTATAGAGATAAAAAACTAACAAGGGAAGGGCAGATAAAATATATTATAAGTTTAGCAAATAAATATGATCTTGCATATATTGAAGACCCACTTGAAGAAAATGATTTCAGAGGTTTTGCAGAAATAACAAGAAGTGTTAAAAAAACATGCTTTGTATGTGGAGATGATTTAACAGCAACAAACATTGAATTACTTAAAAAAGCAGTGAAAGAAAACTCAATTACAGCAATGATAGTAAAACCAAATCAAATAGGTTCAATAATAAAAACAAAAGAAGTTATAGATTTTGCAAAGAAAAATAAAATTTATCCTGTAATATCACACAGATCAGGAGAGACAATGGATTCAACAATATCACAACTAGCTGTTGCTTTCGACATTCCTGCAATCAAATGCGGAATTTATGGAAAAGAAAGAGAAGCAAAGATAAATGAACTAATAAAAATAGAAAAAGAACTAAAAAAGAAAAATGACTTATAGACAAACCGTAGTTGGTGTAATATCTCAAGGCAAAGAATTTTTAGTAGTACAAAAACCTCATTGGAAAGGATATTGGGACTTTCCGCAAGGAGGAGTAGAAAAAGGAGAATCTCTTGAACAAGCCTTAAGAAGAGAATTAGGAGAAGAGTTAAACACTCAAAAATTTGGTGAAGTAATATTTACAGGTATAACCTATAAACAGCCTTTTTCATTTGAAACACTAAAACATTATCCTAATAAAGGATTTATTGGAAAAGAACTTTTTTATTTTGTTGTATCTTATTTAGGTAATAATGAAGATATAAAATTAGGTGATGATCTTTGCGACAAAAAATGGTGCAGGGAAGAAGAGCTGTTTAAGTTTACATATCAAGAATCAAGAGAACACCTACCAGGAATTTTAGAGTTTATGAAATTAAATAAATTAATATAAATTAAAAAGAAATAAATGATTTTTTGAATAATGATTTTAAATTTTCATCTTTAATTAAATTCATTACTTCTGTCAAAAAGCAGTGTGAACATACATTAATATTATTGCCACATTTTATACAATTGGCTTCTGTATCTTCATACATATCAAATGCTCTTTTCAGCACTCTTATTCTAGATACTAATTTTGGGTCATAGTCTACAAACCAATATATTAATTCCTGTTCTAAACAGTTAATACATATTGGATTTGTTATTTCATCATTGCATACTAAGCATGTTTGCATCTTACCTCCTTTTATGCTGCAAATCATCTAGAACGAAAAATCTATCATTGCACGACACCAGGATTATGATGAGTTTAATGATAGATTGATATAGGACTAAATAGCTTTAATTTAATACATTTAATGGCGCTATTTAGTAATTTATTCATAATTTATCAACAAAAATTTCATTTATATATATTTCTATACTAAATAAGATATATCGTGAAATATATTAACCAAAAACTTTATAAATGAATATAAATTGAAGTATATAGATGTTTATCTTATTAAAAAATGGAGGTGATTTAAGTGGTTCTTAAAGAACTTAGTCTAGCAAGTTCAGTGATTTTAGATCCTTTAGTAACATTATGGAACAGTTTCATAAGCGTGTTACCTGGATTATTAGCAGCAATTATTGTTCTAATAGTAGGTTACTTTGTAGCATTTTTGTTAGGACATGGACTAAAAGTGTTACTTGAGAAACTAGGATTGAACAAGTGGATATATCAGTCTTCTGTTTCAAAAGCAATAGGTCACACAAACGTATCTGCATTTTTAGGAGAAATTCTAAAATGGTACATCTTTATTGTATTCTTGCAGGTAGCAGTTGATTTGTTGCAGTTAGGAACACTAAGTATGTTGTTAAGCACATTTGTCTTATGGCTACCTAATGTAATAGCAGCAGTAATAATATTATTTGTTGGAATTGCATTGGCACACTATGTAGAAATGAGAGTAAGAGCTCATACTAAGATGAAGGGAATGAATGTGACTGCTTTATTAGCAAAGATAGTAATTTTATTCCTTGTGGCTATAGTCGCACTTGAACAGATTGGAATTGATGTTTCAATACTAGAAAACACATTCTTGATAGTTATTGCATCCTTAGGACTAGGAATAGCAATTGCAATAGGAATTGGGTTTAGTAGTGAAATGAAAGGAACTTCAAAGAAGGTCATGAACAACATAAAGAAACTTTAATTCTTTTTTTCTTTTTTTAATTATTTTTTTCTTAATTTAAGAAGACTGCTTAATATTTGTTTTACTTCTCTTTCAGCTTTTCTATTAACTTTATAATCATACTCTGACCTTATTCTGTCTCTTTGTTCCTGTCTTTTCTGACTCATTAAAATAATTGGTGCTTCTACTGCAGCAAGGCATGATAATACAAAATTCAATAATATAAATGGATAAGGATCCCATACTCTAAAGAATATCAGATAAACATTTAGTGTCATCCATATTGCCATAATTACAAATAAAGAAATTATAAATGTCCATGAACCGCAAAAACCAGTTACAATATCTGCTGCTTTCTGGCCAAGAGTAAGCTTATTTTTTCTAATATCTTTAATAAAATTATTATCAACCTTCTTTTTTAACATGCAAATTATTAGATTTAATTATTTTTAAATGTTTCTCTTAAAGTAAAGAAGTGAAAGCGATTATTATAATCTAAAACCCTTTACTACCAATCTTTAGGAATAATTTAATTTAATTTTTCTTCAAGATTCATACCAAGATTAAGACCAATTTTATTTAATTCTTCCTTAATTTCATCCAAACCTTTTTTACCTACACTAAAATATCTAGAATTATCAAATGGATAAAAACCCCTTTCTTTTTTATGAAGCAATTCAGTTTCTGTTAATTTCACTAATTCTCCAACAGTTTTAATATTTACATTATTTAAAACATTTTTAATTCTTACGGATAAAAACAAGTCATCTATACTCCTATTTAAATTTTCTAAAGGGTTATTTGAAAATGGATTCTTTAATTTATAATCAATTTTTCTTAATTTAGTAAAAACTTGCTGTAATATATGACTTGTATATTGTCCACTAATATTATATTTTTCTCCAATTTCACTAAAAGTAAGTTTTTGATTAAAATATAAATATAAAATATCTTGTTCTTTTTCACTAATAAATTCTTTAACTATTTTTTTATATGAAGAATTAGATAATTGCAAATATAATAATTCCATTTCTTTCATACTATCTGATAATTTTCTTGCTTTCATTTTTTATTTATATTAATATCTTCATTCATATCTCAAGGCATCAACAGGCTTTAATCTTGAAGCTTGTATTGCAGGAAGTACTCCTGATAAAGAACCAACAATAAATGAAAATAATAATGCACCAATTATTAAAGTTGGCGAGAAACTTGCTCTCAATAAATTAGTACCAAGAACACTTGCACCGATAAATTCAACACTTTTGCTTAAACCAATTCCAATACCAATACCGATTAATCCTCCAGCTAATCCTAATAAACCAGATTCTATCAAGAATATCATCAGGATATCTGAATTTCTTGCACCAATTGCCTTCATTATTCCAATTTCCCTTGTTCTCTCAAGAACTGAAGTGTACATTGTATTCATTATTCCAATACCTCCAACAACTAAAGAGATAGCAGCAATTCCAATTAATACTGTTTGTATAATTCCAAAGACATTTGAAAATGACTGTGCTAATTGCTCTGAAGTTGAAACTCTGAAATTTTCCTCTCCTTCTTTTAAATTTCTATCACGTCTCATTGATCTTTCAATATTTGCAGCAACACCAGTTACATTTGCACTTTGTTCTGTCTGAACAATTATCATTCCAATATTATCTTTCTCATTAAATAATTCATTATAATCATCTAAAGAAATCCATATACTTGAATCATCAATTGGGTTTCCTATTGGTCCTACAATACCAAGAACCTTGAAATCTTTGTCTTCAATTGTTATTGTATCTCTTACCTTCACAGATTTATCAAAAAACTTGCCATTTGCAATATTTTGTGTTATAATAATAACACCTTTATCTCCTGATTTTAATTCTCTTCCATCAACTACTTTTACTGCACTAATACTCTGAACAATTTCTTTAAGATCAGGTTCTAAGGGTAATCCATAAATATAAGTATATTTTATTTCATTTCTATATTCTACTTTTCCCTGCTTAAAAGACATTGTTGCAACATTCTTTACACCTGAAACTTTTTTTATCAAACTAATATCATGATCTGTTAATTTAGAACTACTAAATCCAGAACCTGGTGGTCCTGAGAATCCAGAACCAGCCATAACAGTTATTTTATCAGCTCCAAGTGTCTGAAATTGCTGATTAACAGAATCCTGCAAACCTTGACCTAAAGAAATTAAAGAAACAACTGCTGCTATACCAATAAATATTCCAAGCATAGTAAGCCATGATCTTAAGCCACGCTGTCTTAAATTATTAAATGACAGCTTCAAATAATCAGATATCATTTTACCTCTTTCTATATTTTAAGTATAGAATTATCCCTACTATTAAAATTAAGAAAAATATTATATATCCAAAACTAGATGATTTTATTAATCCAAGTTGTTTAGCTTCATTAATATTATAAACTTTAGTATTAAGATTTAATGTTGTTAAATAATCTTTGTTATTAGCATCTTTATATGATATCATCAATGGTAGTGTAATTGTTCCTGCTGTTTTTGGATTTAATTGAAAATCAATTGTCTGATAATCATCAATATCAACATCTCCAATATAAAAATTATCTGCTGATAATATATTGTAATTATTAGAACTTAATAATTTTACATTTAAGAATTTAATTCCAGTTAACCCGCGATTTACAAATTTAACAGTAACTGTTGATTGCGTATTTTGTATTAGAGAATTTTGATCAATGCTTACATCCAAGAAAGGATAAGCACTTATTGTTAATGATATTAGACTTGAAATATTATAAGATCTTGAAAATTCATCAAAATATGTTATTGTTACAGGTATTTTATAAGTTCCTGCATCTGCTGTTGGCAGTGTTATAAGATTAAATTCAATGTCTTGTGAACCATATGAATTCATAAGTGCAATATTCTTTGAATTTGAGGAATCAACAGGTGCAAATGGAGCATTAGTTAAATCTAAAATAATATTAATATTTTTTAATGAATAACTTGCCTTATTATCTAAATTAATAGTTAATTTTCCATGATTTCCAGGAATAAAATCCTGCTGCTGTACACTATCAAGAATAAGGTTTGTTTCTATTGAATTAATAAACACACTAAATGTCTGCGAGTCACTGTCAGAATTATCATAACTTAGTGTTAAATCTTTATAACCTGAAGTTGCATCTGTATTAACTCTTAAATTATAAGTTAATTGAATTGATTTTCCTGGTTCTAAAACATCTATATTTTTCTTTGAATTACTTTCTACAGACAAGCCTGTATCTGTATCTAGTTCAAAATCAATATCTGTTAAATTTTCTGAATTTACATTTTCAACTTGGAATACAGCAGTAAAATAAGTTCCAGGTGTTAAAATAATAGGATTATAACTTACTAAATCCATACTTATATCATTACTTGCGTTTGCAAAGCTTACTAAAAGTAATAAAGTCATTAAAAATAATATTTTAAATTTCATTTTGTATCTCCCCATCCCTCAAATTATATATTTTATCTGCATATTGTGCAATTTCAGAATCATGAGTAACTAAAATTATTGTTTTTCCCTGTCTGTTTAATTGTTTTAAAAAATCCATTATTTCATGCCCTGTTTTTGTATCTAAATTTCCAGTTGGTTCATCTGCAAGTATTATATCTGGATTATTTGACAGTGCACGTGCTATTGCAACTCTCTGCTGCTCTCCGCCACTTAATTCATTTGGCTTGTGATTCATTCTGTGTGATAATTTTACCATTGTTAATAATTCAGTTGCTATTTTTTTCCTTTTTTCTATGCTTAAATTCTGGAACATCATTGGAAGCATTACATTTTCCAGTGCTGTTAAAGTTGAAATTAAATTAAATGTCTGGAATATATAACCTATTTTCTTTCCTCTTATTGATGCTAAATCTGATTCATGCAATTT
>JAHIVQ010000050.1 GCA_018816585.1 Nanobdellota archaeon | reverse complement strand
CTTTTTAATTGTTTGATATCTTGGGTCATTTATTGGAATTACCTGCTTTGTTAATTGATCATAAAGTCTAGCTAAATTCATTGCTTTAAATTGATCTGTTGCTAAATTAATAGATTTATTCAACCCCATACCAATTATATTTAAATTTTCTTTATGTTTTTGTAATTCACTTGATAGTCTTGCATATAAATTTCCTATCTGTCCATATGATTGCTCTGTAACTCCATTTTTAGAAATAAATTCTCTTAAGGCTTTTAAGTTCTTTATTATATCTTCTAAATTATTTAATTCTCCCATTTCTATTTTTTCTATTGTTTTTATATTCCCTTTTTCTTTCTCTGCTTCATCTATTACTTTACCTTTTATAGGAGTAATTAATTTCTCTGTCTTAGGTTTTCTTCTTCTTCCAAACCAATTTGAAGCTCCTTCGCCTACTCCACTAAAATCTTTACTTATACCTGTCCATACTTTATATAAGAAATAATACAATGCAGCTAGTACAAAAAATACCCCTGCAAATGTTACAAAGGTATAAAATAAATTACTATTACTAACAGAATTCCTTATACCCATTAATCCTAAACCTATGATTAAGAAAGATAAACCTCTGAAGGCCATTCCCATTCTTGATTCACCTTTTGTTAATAATAATATTATTGCTGCAATAACAAATAACCAAAATTGCCATCCATTAGATTCAGGACTTCCAAAAATACCTGTAATTACTGTATCTGGAATTCCAATTGTAGCAATTATTGCTATAATTATTGAAATTGCCTTTGCAAATTTTTGACTGTTTTGCTGCTTTTTAATAAATTCAACATTACTAACACCCATGTAAAGAACTATTGCAATTAAAATACCTAAGACTAATCTTCCTAAAACAGGATTATCACTAAATAAAGGAAGTAAAGGTTTTAAAAAAGCAGTTAGTCCTTTTAATATTTCAATAAGTATATTTGCTACTTCTCCAAAGGTTTGTGCTATATCTGAATATTGTTGAGCATTAACCATAGGAATATATGCTAAAAATGTACTTAATATAGAATATATAACCATCATACTCTTTTTTACTGACTTATGCATCATTTACCTTAGAAATAAAGATATATAAATATTTTCTTTCTTATTTAAGCATGAAACTGCCACATTCATATGATATTATAGGTGATATTCTAGTATTTGAAACAAAAGAAAAACTAACTAATAAACAAGAAAAGCAAATAGCTAAAGAATTATTAAAAATAAACAAGAATGTCAAGATAATAGCAAAAAGAGCAGAGATTCATAAAGGAAAGTACAGAACAAGAAAAATAAAAATAATTTCAGGAGAAAATAGAAAAGAAACAATACATAAAGAAAGTGGAATCAAGATAAAATTAGATGTTGAAAAGTGTTATTTCAGTCCAAGATCAAGTCAGGAAAGATTAAGAATATCTAAATTAATAAAAAAGAATGAATCTGTTTTAGTTATGTTCTCAGGAGTTTCACCTTTTCATTTAGTTATTGCTAGACATTCAAAAGCCAAGGAAATTTATGGGATTGAGATAAATCCAGTAGCACACAAATATGCTATGGAAAATATAAGAATAAATAAATTTACAAATATCTTTTTAGTAAAAGGTGATGTAAAAAAGGAATTACCAAAATTAAAGCAAAAATTTGACAGAATAATAATGCCTCTTCCTAAAACATCTGAATCTTATTTAAATTTAGCTTTAAAATACTTAAAAAATAAAGGAACTATTCACTTATATTTGTTCAGCGATGAAAAAGATTTTTCAGAATTAAAAAAGAGTTACTCAAGAAAGTTTAAAGTTAAATTAACTAAGTGTGGTGTTTACGCTCCAAGAGTTTATAGGGTTTGTTTGGATTTGAAAAGGAAGGTTTTAAATATTTTATAAATACTCAATAAGTATGGGTTATATTTCAATTGATTGGGCTTTAATTAAATTAGTATCCTTGTTATTTGCAATTATTTTTATTCTAATCGGTGCGTACCCATTTATTTTAAGTTATTACCCTTCCTTGCCAAAAATCGATGAAAAAATTTTAAGTATATCTATAATTATTCTTGGTTTTATTCAGTTATTAAGTATTTTGAAGAGTAGCAGACCAAAAATTGATTAGAAAACCTTATAAAGTATATACTCTAGTATATAAATGGGGAATGAAGGATTGTGAACACCCGAGCTTACGCAAGTAATGCTGATGGAAGTAGCTGCTGACCCCAAGATTTAAATATAATTCTTTTCTTAATTATTCATGCCAAAAAAGAAGGTTAAAAAAGACAGATTGTCTAAAATTGAAAATAAGATAGATGAAGTTCTAAGATTAGAAAAAATACAACTTAAAGAACAAGATGATGTAGAAGTTCTTGAAAGGAAACAGTTGCGTGAGCTTGGTGATCTTGAAGAGCTTCAAAAAAAGATACAAAAAGAAGTTGGTGAACATCCATTAAGGAAAATTACAATAAGAGATATAAGCAAAGGGGTTATTGGTGCTTTTATTGGTATAGTCTCACATTTTGCATTTTTTGAAGGAGCACATATTGCAGAGGATATTCATTTATTTAGAGCAGTATTGTTATTGGTAACATCTTATTTTTTAAGTATAATATTTATTTATCTTACAGGTTATAGAAAAATAAAGCAGACTATGTTATTATACTTCTTACCATTAAGATCAACTGTTATTTTTTTTACTGCCTTGGTTGTTATTGTATTTGTTTTATTTATTTATGGAATTGTTGAACATTCAAGTATTGATTTAATATTCAGGCAAGTAGCTGTTATTTCATTACCTGCAGTTATAGGAGCAAGTGCAGCTGACTTGATAGGTGGAGAATGATAAATCAAAAATTAGAGCATCAACAATCTGTATTTTTACATTTATTTAATCAGACTTATTTGCTTTGGTCAGGTGCTGTTGGCTCAAAAGATGAAGAAGATATACCTAAATTTACAATTGCATTAAAAAATTGCATTGAAGGTTTAAGAGGTATAATTATTTTTAAGCTTAAGAGTTTAAATTCAAATAATAAACTTTCTGAAGAAGAAAAAGTTAAGAAATCAATTATGGAAGAAACAATGTCTTTGTGTTATGATTTAATACAATATGTAAGAAGATCAGATACTGATAATGCAGTTATTGCATATAATAAAATATTTTCTAATTTTAAAAGATTATAATCCTAATTCACTTAGTTCTTCTCTTTTTATATGCAGTGCCTTTGGCGATTCTCCCCCATGCCAGCTGAATCTAGGTCTTACTTTCATAGGATAAATTCTTTCTGAATTATCATCTAGTATAATAGCTGAACCTGGTAATTTTGGCAGTTCATTTAAATATCTTAAAATATCAGCTCCAAGATAAGTCTGCATTATATTATTTAGGGCTTCAATATCTTTTCTTGCAGTTATTCTATGACTAATTACAATATCTGATTGTGTTATTGCATCCATATGAATTTCTCCTGGCTGCTGTGTAGCCATTACCAAGCTAATTCCAGGCTGTCTTCCTTCTCTTAATAATTGAACAAAAGCATCTGTTGCAGGAGTAATTCTATTTTTAGGCAAGAACTCGTGCATTTCATCAATTAAAATCCATACAAGTGGCATCTGTTCTTTTCTAGATGTTTCTTCAGAGAAAAAATAAGAATAACCTTTTTCTATGTCTTTCATCTCTTCAAGCTTACGAACAACCATTCTTTCAAGCAATAATTTCTTTGAAATTAAAGAAGCAACAAGTGCTTTTACATTCCAATCTTTATATATACTAATATCAACAATAGATATTTTTCCTCTATCTATAATATCTTTTATTGGAGTTGCATTCTTATCAAATAAACCCCATGAATCTGCATTTACAAATAAATTTTCCAATCCATTTTTTATATTATCTTCTGTTTTTGTATCTTTTTTAATTTCATTTATTATGTCTTTAATATCATAATCTTTTCCTTTTGTATCCTGCAGTTTATCAATTACCTTGTCTGCAAGTATACTAATTGGTTCGAGAACACCTAGATTAAAAACACTACACCAATCAAGTGCACTTAATTCTGAAGGACTTATTGTAAATGGAAAATCACATGGGAATTTTTTATCTTTATAATAATCAAAATAACCTTTTGGAATAAAAATATTAGCTCTTGATGTTGCAGTTGGTTTCAAATCCCATTGTTTTAACAAGTCTTCTTCACGTTCATTTGGATACTTCATTGTCCAGAAGATCCCCATTGTATCTAAAATCAAAACTGATAAATTCTGAGAAATTTCTTCAGGCAGATTTGAGATTTCTTCTGCTATAACAGCCAAACTATATGACTTGCCTCCACCTCTTTTGCCACATATAAGTATTACATGAGGATTTACCACATCTAATAAAACCTTATTTGACAGTGATGTTGTCTGTCCCATACGAACATACATCTTTCCTATGAAAATAGTTCCTTCTAAACCCATCTTCCTCTTTTCTGATTCTGTTCTTCCTATTATAATTTCGTACATTTTCCCCCTTTATTATAATAAATCTGCTAGCCTTTTTATATCTTTGTTAGCCACATGAGTATAAATTTGTGTGGTTTGTAAATTTGAATGCCCAAGTAATTGCTGTATATACCTAATATCTGCCCCTGCTTCAAGCAAATGCGTTGCAAATGAATGTCTAAAAGTATGAGGGGTGACTCTTTTTTTAATACCTGCCCTTTTAGCAGCTTGTTTTACTATCTGTTGAATTGATTCTCCAGAATATTTTTTATTTCTATTAGATAAGAATATAAGCCCTTCTTTTTTAGTACCAATTATATTCAAAATTTCAATTAGTTTATCATGCAAGAATATAACTCTCTGGTGTTCTCCTTTTGCTATTTTCAATTGGATTGTTTTTCTTTCAATATCAATATCTTCCCATCTTAGATTTAAAAGTTCATTAAGCCTTAACCCAGAGTAATATAAAAACATCAAAATAATCCTATGCTGAATATTTTTTGTTTGTTCTATCATATCTAGAATTTCTCTTTTATTTAATACATTAGGAAGAACTATTTTTTTCTTTACTAATGGGATTTTTTCATTAAATTCTTGATTTAGAATATTTTTATAAAAGAAATGCAGTGCAAAATAATTTCCCCTTATTGTAGATCTGCTTTTTTCTGAATAGCTAGAAATAAAATCTTTTGGGGTGCTTTTTGAATTTAAAAATTTATATATAACATCTTTATATTTTTCTATTGTTTGATATGAGTATTTTCTTAATTTTAATTCAGTAATTAATTTTTCAATAATTAAATCATCCTCTTTATCCATATATATATAAATAAAACCTTTACTATTTAAATATTTCCCTTAATTTTTATAAGGGAAATATATGTTATACGCAATCGTAAGAGATGCCTACACGAAAGAAAGCTTTATTAATTCACTAATTTTACTAAATTTATGGAGAAAAAAACACTTTTAGATTTTATTGCAAAGGCACACAGACATACTTATGCCGCACCAAAAGAAGTCAGAAAACAACATAGGTGTGAGGTGCCCACTCAAGAAGGTCATAAAGATTACGAATTTATAGAAGGCGATTTAAGATATCACGATTCTTATGCGGGAAGTCAATGGGCACCAGGAAGAGAAGTTGTTTTCTTCCAAGAAAATCCTATTTGGTGCATGGCATATCAAGGACAACATAATGCAAAATTCGATGACGCTTTTTTCCAAGAACAAGCGTTCCCATTTCTGAAAAAAGCTCTAATGAATTTTGACGATAGTGTGCCTTTTAGAGGACCTAAAGAATTCTCTGATGGAGATTTCAAATATACTTTTGAAATGGACGGAGATTATTCTTATTTCAAAGGACAAGAGAGAATTCTTTACAAAGGAGAAAGTGTTTTTTTCCAAGATGTTATGGGTTCATTAATAAAGTAGGACGGCATCTCTTACGACTTCTTCGGAGTTTTTTCAAAACTCCTCGACCACGCCTTGCAGGCTCTCCTCCTTTCAGTCGTCGGGGCGTATAACAGCGATTAAAAAGAAAAATCTTGCAGATTTTTCCCAAATTCGCTACGCGAACTTTTTTTAATCGCGATGTTATATTCAATTTTTGGATTACTTAAAACGGAAAAAGAGAGGGGCTAGTCCTTCAGACATTTTGCCTTTTACTTCGTAAAAGAAATTTATAATCGGGCGAGAAAACCTTACTTCTTCAATGGATCTCTTAGGCTCAATACATATTTACCATCTGTTCTGTTTTGAGGTAAATATTTTACAGCAGCATCTCTAATTTTCTCAGGTGTTACTGCTTCCATTCTTTCAAGATGATATTCTGGTGTTAATTCTTTGTCCATTCTTAATTCAATCGCATTAACATGACCTGCATTTGTTTCAAAAGTTTTAGCAATATTATATCGAGAATTTCTTTTTAGTCTTTCCAAACTTTCTTGAGAAACTAAATCTGTTCGCAATTTACCCATTTCTTCAAAAATTGCATCTACTGCTTCATTTGCTCTAACTGAATGAACGCTTCCACCAATGTAAATTCCACCTTTATTATTGCTTCCATCATATTGTGCTCCAACTCCATAAGCAAGACCTTTTCTCTGACTTACAGATTGAAATAATCTTGAATTTGCATCTCCACCCAAAATATTTACAAGCATATTTACAGCATAACTATCTTCATCTGTTTCTGTTGGAGCAACTAAACTTATACTTAATTGAGCACTGCTTTGTTCTGGATTTTCATGGTTATATAATTCAGGAGCAGAAGTATGCAAAACTATTGTTCCATAAAGTTGAGGGTTTCTTGGGAATTCAAATTTTTTCCCATTTCCAGATGGAAATTGACCAAAGTTTTCCTGAACCATATCTTCAATATTTTTTGGCAAAGCTCCAACTAAAATTAAATCCATATTATTAGGATGATAACCTCTTTCATGAAATCCTCTCAAAGTATCAACGTTTGCAGAACCAACAACTGCTTCATTTCCTAAAATAAAATATGTATGAGGAGAATTTTTTCCAAAAAATGCTTCTCCATAAGATTTACTATCTTTAAATCCAGGATTGCTTTTTGCATCGGCAGTTTCTCTTAAAACCCTCTGTCTTTCTTCTTCCACCTTTGGTGTTGCAAATCTTGGATTAAAAGCTGCATCAGAAACATATTCAATAAATAATTGACTATCTTCTGCCAACATATCAACTGGGAAAAAAGTTCTCTCTAATCCTGTACAAGCATTAAACGAGCCAAATGTCCCTCTAATTTCATCCGCTCTTTCAGGATCATATTTTTGAGAACCGCCTGTCATTAGTGTATGTTCTAAGAAATGTGCAATTCCATCTTCTCCTTTTTCTTCATTTAATGCTCCATGCCAGACCCTAAGTCTGCCTGAAACTGTTTGAGTAGGAGTTTCTTGTAAAGCTACAAATAGACCATTATCTAATCTAAATTCTCGATAATTTCCATTAATAGTTGCCATACTATTTGATAAAAAATCTTACTTTATAAAGTTTTCTATTTTATAACTACTTCTAAGTGACTAATTGTGTGTCATGAGCGGTTTTCTCGCCCTAATGTTCTTTTAGAAAAAGAACCAAAAAAGCCCCTCTCTCGTCCTTCGGACATATTGGCTCCCTACGGTCGAAGTTTATCAGTAATCTAAAAACTCAAAAATTTTCCTTCGGAACGTTGCACTAAATTTTTACATTCTCTCTAAAATTCTAATCCTTTCTGTTAATGGCGGATGAGTGCTAAACAATCCTTGTATCTTTCTCTTAAATGGATCAGATATAAATAAGGGTGCAACAGCCTTGTTTATCTTTTTATTTTCAGTTGGATGATCTTTTTCTATTTTTCTCAGTGCATCTGCTAATCCTTTAGGATATCTTGTAAATTTTACTCCTGATGCATCAGCTACATACTCTCTTTTTCTGCTTATGGCTAATTGTATTAATCTAACAACAATTGGTGCGAGTATAGCAAATACTATCCCTATTAAGATTAAAATCATATTACCTTTATTATCACGATCACTACTTCCTCTAAACCAAAAGCTTCTCAGAAATAATTCTGCTATTATTGCAATCATTCCAACTAAAACAGCTGTTAGTGTCATGAATCTTATATCATAATTTGCTATATGGCTTAATTCATGTGCAAGTACACCTTCTAATTCCTGCTTGTTTAAATTTTTTAGTGCTCCTGTTGTTACACAGATAATAGAATTTTTAGGATCTCTTCCTGTAGCAAATGCATTAATCTGCTCATTATTCATTACATATAATTTTGGCATTGGAATACCAGAAGCTATTGTTAATCCTTCAACTATATGATAATATTGACTGTATTCTGATCTTAGTGCAGGCTTTGCATTTACTGAGGCTAAAGCAATTTTATCTGATTTGTAATAACCAATTACAACATAAAATATTGAAATTATTATTGATAAAATCATAATAATAAAGAAATAATCAGGAGTAAATGCATAACTTACAAAATAACCAAGAATAAAAAATACAATTATTATTAAAGATATAAGTAGCACTGACTTAATCTTATTGTTTCTTATCTGGTCATAAAAACTTATTCTCTCTGACATCATTCAAATTTTACTTTAGGAACAGCTCTTTCTGATTCTTTAATTTCGAGATATGGTCTTCCTTTTACATTAAATAATGAAGCAAATAATTTTCCTGGAAATATCTTAATGCTATTATTGAAATCAAGTATGTTATCATTGTAAAACTGCCTTGAGTAAGCTACTTTATCCTCAATTGCAGACAGTTCTTGTTGCAGTTGCAGGAAATTCTCATTTGCTTTTAGGTTTGGATAATTTTCAGCTAGTGCAAATATTGATTTAAGCGCAGTTTGTAGATTATCGCCTGCCTTTATTTTGCTAGGCATATCTTTTGCAGATAGTAATGCTTTTCTGGCTTCTGTAACATTTGTCATTATGCTCTTTTCATGCTTCATATAACCCTTTACAGCGCTGATTAAATTAGGAACTAAATCTGCTCTTTTCTTTAATTGAACATCGATTTGTGCAAGTGAATTATCAATTCTATTTCCAAGAATTGCAAATCTATTATAGTAATAAATAAATATAATTACCAAAACTGCAGCTATTATAAATATTGTCCATAATACCATATATTAATGTATATAAAAACTTTATAAATCTTTCTTAATTTTTTAAGAATTCAGCTTCTTCTTCACTTAAATTAAGCTCTTTTATTATATCTTTATTTATAAATCTCTTATAAAATAGAAAATCCTTCTTAACATGTTTTATTGAAGTATGTACTTTTTTTGCTATTTTTATACTAATATCCTTTTTTAATTTGTTCTTTTGGTTAAATTTCCATATCTCAAGTATACGTGCAGGTTTTCTATATTTAGTAAAACCATAATACTTATTTTTCTTAGACACAGCAATTCCAGCACTTATTAAATCATAAATATAGACTAAAAATCTCCAGTGCTGCCATTTAGTTATTCTTCCACGATAAACATCTGCTTTTGATAAAATATCATAAGCTCTTGCAAGGTCATGTTTATTTTTATATTCCAGTGCAATATTTTCTTCAAGCCATAAAATACAATCATTTAAATCCATATTAACCCTATCTAAAATATTTAGAACCTCTTTTGGATTATTTGATTTTAGAATTAATTGAATTGCATTAAAAATACTTGTTTCTCGTTCTCTTTCACCAATACCTTCAAGATTATTATTATAACTTACTATTTCAAGATCATTTATTGCTGCCCTTACATCACCATCACTTTTAATTGATAATTCTCTTAAATCCTTATCAGAAATTTTTATGTTTTCACTTTTACATATTTTTGTTAAGATATTAAAAATAGTTAAATAATTTAATTTTTTAAAATCAATCATTTTACTTTTCATTCTTAATTGAGAAAATCTTGAATTCCAAGGGTCATTTGCTACCATTATTACAGGAAAAGTTGATTCTTGTATTAGTACTAATAAAGCTTGTACTCCACCGCGATCTTCTTTTCCAGAAATTCCATCTAATTCATCAACAAGAATTATTTTTCCTTTATTGAATAATGATTTTTGTTTTATTGAATTTCCTACAATACTATCAATCTCATCTTTATTTCTGAAATCAGATGCATTTAATTCAATTATTTCATAATTCATATCATTTGCAAGAGCATGAATTGTCGCTGTTTTTCCTGTTCCTGGAGGACCATAAATAAATACAGGTTTTTTTAGATTAAGTCTTAGTTGATTTAATCCAATATCTTGTCCAAGAATATCCTTTGTTGATTTTGGCTTATATTTATCTACAAAATTCATTTTTTTATAATCTTAATTAAATTTATAAAGTTGTATATTCTGTAATGTGTAGAATGAAATTTTTAATTGTTGGGGACTTACATGGACATAAACCCCTAATTCATTATAAGGATTTTGATGCAATAATAGCTCCTGGAGATTTCTGTTCAGATGCTCCAAGAAAATATATGTTTCAATCTTTACAAGAACATTTAAAGAACCCTAATTCTAAAATAAATTGGTACGATTTAACTGGAAAAAAGAAAGCAATTAAAATAATTAAAAAATCTATTTCTGATGGGGCTTCAGTTTTAAAGAAATTAAATTCCTTTAATGTTCCTGTATATGTTGTCCCAGGTAATTGGGATTGGACAGGGGATAGTAATTCTCAATTTAATATCCTAAGAAAAAATTATTATAATACAATAAATAAATTATCTAATATTATTGATGTTCATAATAAATTATTTAATGTTTGTAATTATCAAATAATAGGTCATGGAATTTCATCTGGACCCGAGTATCCACAAGATAAAAAAGAATTAAAATCAATGAAAAAAAATGAATTGAAAAAATTAAAAAAAGCTTATGAAAAAGAATTAAAAAATATGGATTACTTATTCAAAAGATCTAGTAAACCTTTAATTTTACTTTCTCATAATATACCCTTTAATACCTCTCTTGATAAAATAACAAATAAACAATCTCCTAGGTACGGATATCATTATGGTTCTTTAATTGCCAGAAAAGTTATTGATAAATATCATCCTTTAATCTGTATTGGAGGTCATATGCATGAGCATTTTGGCAAAGAAAAAATTGGAAAAACAACAGTTATTAATACAGGTTTTGGTCCAAAAGTAAATACTTTATTAGAATTAGAAGGTAATAAAATTAAAAAATTAAAATTTTATGGAAAATCACTTTCCTAGTAATACAAATTGAGATAGTAAAGCTTCTAATTGTATAAATTCATCTGCACCTTCAACCATTCTAAATTCAATCTCAGCACATTTCTCAATTAATTTAAGTTTGTTATCATTCTCAATGTCTAATTCCCATATTTCTCTTTGAACTTGTTTTATAATATCTGTTCCAGACAAACCAGCTTCAAGCATTAATTTCAGTAATTTTTCCCTCGATTTAATAAAATCACCTGAAACAGCATTTTCAAGTATTTTTTTAACTTCTTTTGGATTTGCAAAAGAAACCATTTCATAGATTAATTCATTAGTTATTTCTTTGGATATTGATGAACAGCTCTGCAATATATTATATATTTTTCTTACATCACCTTCAGATATCTCAAATAAAGCATCAATTGCCTTATTTCCTATTTTTAGATTTTCATTGTCAGCAACATTTGTTATTATTTTATTTATCTCTTCTTTTACTAATGGTTTAAAACGAAAAACAGCACACCTGCTTTGTATAGGTTCTATAATTTTTGAGGAATAATTTGCCAATAAACAAAATCTGCATGAATTAGAAAATTTTTCCATTGTTCTTCTTAATGCCTGCTGAGCTTCTTTTGTTAGTGAATCTGCTTCATCAAGAATACATATTTTTGGCACTCCTGTTAGTGATTTAGTTCTTGCAAAGTTTTTTACTTCATTTCTTATAACATCAATCCCTCTTGTATCAGACGCATTTAATTCAAGAATATTCTCTTGCCAAGAATCTCCATATAATTCATGAGATACAACTAGAATTAAAGAAGTTTTGCCAACACCTGCCGGGCCAACATATAACTGGTGAGGTAAATTTTTCTTTTCAACCATTGCCTTTATTTTATCAACTATTGGTTTCTGTCCAATTATATCCTTAAATACTAAAGGACGATATTTCTCACACCATATTTTTTCCATTTTTCATTAAAATTAGTTATAATTTATATATATTTATATCAAAAATAATCTATTTTACATTCTTTAGTACAGAAACTAGCTTGTTAACAGCCTCTTTTAGTTTAGTCTCACCGGTTGTTCCAGTGCAAACTATTTTTCCATTGCTGAATAATAAGAATGTAGCTCTTGTTCCAGATAACTTGTAAACTAAACCTGGGAATTGTTCCGGTTCATATTCTGTATTTTCCAGTTTCATTGCTAATTTATTTAAATTTAAATCCATATTAATATTTCCAGAAGCAACAACATTCTGCACTTTTATTTTTGGCTTTATTTTTATTCTTATTCCTATTTTAGCAATATTTTTTATAATATTAGATATAGATTCCTTAACTTTTGCCATTGATCTTGCACCTGTACATACAACTTTACCAGAACTGAATATTAAAGCAGAGGTTTTTGGCTCCTTTATTCTCATTACTAAACCTGGAAATTGCTCTGGATTGTATTCTGTATTTGGCAGTGTCTCTGCTAGTTTTATTAAAGGAATATCATGTTCAAGTGATGTAGAAGCAACAATATTTACTATTTTTAAATCGAATTGTCTCATTTGGTTTATAAATACAGAAAAATTTATAAAGGTATTTATAAAGGTCAGCCGACAAAAATCTTGAATTTTTTATCTTTTATTTCCTTTTCAACCATTTTCTTGTATTTTTTTAAGGCTTTTAATTCAAGAGTTTTAGCACCCACTTTTTCTTTTATATTTTTAATTAATTTTCCAAAATCATAATCACTTTCAATTCCAACATCAATAATATCTTCTTTTTTTAATCCTATTTCTTTTCTTAAATTTTGTATTACTCTTGTTATTTCTCTTGAATAACCTTCTTGTTCAAGCTCTTTTGTTATTTTAGTATCAAATTTAATCTCTAATTTCTCACCTTTGTTTATATTAACTTTTTTAACATTAACTTCATCCATTATTAGTTCCAAATATTCTTTATCTAATTTAACACCACTAATATTTATACTGCTTAAGACTTGTCTTATAGGAATTTGTATTTTATTTCTTTCTTCTAGTGCTAAACTAACAATGTTTCTAACTTCTTCCATTTCTTTGTTTAATTTTTCAGATATTAATTCTTCATTATATTCTGGCCAGTCTTCTAAATGTACTGATTTTAATTTTGTTTTAAAAGATTGATATATATTTTCAGCAATAAATGGAGTTATTGGTGCAATTACCTTTGCTAAATTTAATAAAACATAACCTAAAGTTCCAATACTATCCTGATCCCCTTCATTGAATCTATCTCTACTTCTTCTAATATACCATTTTGATAAATCATCAACAAAATTAATTATAGAATTACAAGCCTTGACAGTATCATAATCATCTAAGCTATTTGTAACATCTCTTATTAACAAATTAAATTTACTTATAACCCATTTATCTAAAATATTCTTTGTCTTGAAATTAATTGGTTTATCATTTTTATATAAATTATAATAATTAGTTGAATTAGATAGTATCATTATAAATTTTTTATTAATATCACTTAAAGTACTTTCATTAAAATTAATATCTTCTGCTTTCATAAGGTTTGAATTCATCAAATAAAATCTTAGTGCATCTGCTCCATATTTATCAAATATCATCCAAGGGTCTGGGAAATTTCCTTTTGACTTGCTCATTTTTGTTCCATCTGATGCAAGTATAGTTCCAGTTACAACAACATTCTTGAATGGAGCCTTATCAAATAGTATTACTCCTAAAACATGCATGTAATAAAACCAAGCTCTTACTTGGGCTATATATTCAGAAATAAAATCACAAGGAAAATTCTTCTTAAACCATTCTTTATTTTCAAAAGGATAGTGTTTTGCTGCATAGGGCATACTTCCAGATTCAAACCAGCAATCCATTACTTCAGGAACTCTATACATTTTATTTTTACATTTGTCACACTTCAAATGTATATCATCAACAATATGTTTATGCAAGTCAATTTCTTTTGGAAGTTTTCCAATAGCATTCTTTCTTAATTCTTCAACACTTCCAATAACTTTAATTTCCCTGCATTTACATTTCCATACAGGAATAGAAGTTGCCCAAAATCTATTTCTTGAAATACTCCAGTCAGGAGCTGTTTCTAAAATATTTTTGAATCTGCCTTCTTTAATATGTTCAGGATACCAATTTATTTCTTTATTTTTATTCAATAATTCTTTTTTTATTTTTTGTATATTAACAAACCATGAATCAACTGCATTATAAAATAGAGGAGTTTCACATCTATAACAAAAAGGATAACTGTGCTGATAATTTTTAGAATTATATAATAAATTTCTATTATCTAAATCATTTAGAACTTCACTGTCTGCTTTTTTAAAATATAAACCAAGAAAATCTGCAGGTCCCATACTTACCTTCCCTTGCTTATCTAAATGTTGTATTATTGGTAAGTCATATTTTTTAATCATTTCATAATCAAATTCACCATAAAGAGCCATATGTACAACTCCGGTTCCATCAACAGAAGTAACTTGGTCACCACCATTTATTATGTAATGGCCTTTTTTCTTAGAAGGGATTTCATATAATGGTCCATATTCAACACCTAGTAATTTTTCACCTTTAAATTCATTTATAATATCATATTTTTCTTCGATTTCAATTAATCTATCTTTAGCTAAAATATAATTTTCATTTCCTACTTTTATTTTAATATAATTTAATTTTTCATTAACTGCTAAAGCAACATTACCAATTAGTGTCCAGGGTGTAGTTGTCCATGATAATATATAAGTATCTTTTTCATTTTTTATCTTGAATTTAACTGTAACTGATTTTTCAGTAACTTCTTTATAACTATTATCCATTGCTATTTCAGAAGCAGATAAGGGAGTTTCACATCTTGGACAGTATAATAAGATTTTTTTACCTTCATAAATATATTTCTCATCATAAAGTTTTTTGAAAATATGCCATACACTTTCCATATAATCATTGTCCATTGTTTTATATGAATTATCAAACTCTATCCATTTACCCATTCTTCTCACTGTCTTTTTCCATTCAACAGCAAACTCAAGAACTTTACTTCTGCAAAATTCATTAAACTTGGCAACACCCATTTCTTCAATGTTTTTCTTTTCTTTAATTCCTAATTCTTTTTCAGCAATATTTTCAATAGGTAAACCATGACAGTCCCATCCCCATCTTCTTTCAACTCTAAACCCTTTCATTGTCCAATATCTTGGAAATAAATCTTTACTTGTTAATCCCAGAATATGACCATAATGTGGTATACCTGTAGCAAATGGAGGCCCATCATAGAAAATGTATTGTTTATTTTTTGATCTAGATTCAACTGACTTTTCAAATATCTTATTCTTTTCCCAAAACTCAATTAGTTTCTCTTCTACTTCTTTAAAATTATACATAAAATATTATTAAATAATTGATTTATATACTTTTTCTTGCAAAGGATTCCATTCGAGAAATACCCTTTTTGTTCGAGAAAGTTTTCCAACTGTTCGCAAATTCCAAAATTTTCAGGGGTGTTTTCTAAATGAATAATTCAGATTATAAAAAATTAAAAAAAGAACTATTTCAACTCAAAGTATTATTGTTTGTTGTTGCATTTTGGGTAGCAGTATTATTAATTGTTGAAGGAGGGATTTGGTCTCCATAATCATTTCCGAAAATGCTATCCCATAATCTGCCTAACCAAGTATCTCCAACTATTGCTACATCTTCACTAGTATCATACATAGTTTTACCAATTAATTCAGAATTTGAAGCATTAGGATTTTCACGAGTATTATCTGCATGTTTATTTAATAAAAACATTAGCCCTAAAATAACTAAAACACCTACCCCTAAATATATAATATCTTTTCCTTCCATACTCTTGTTTCACCAAATAAGAGAAAGGAATCGAAAGTTAATAATTCTTTCGGTTCTTTTATTGCAAATAAGGAGTTCTATAAATGAAAAATCCTAGATAGAAGACTCCAAAAAAATCACACTCAACTAAAAATTCAAAGGTTGAAATGGAAGCTGAAAGCTTCAAATGTGGGTTCCAGAACTACCAGAATCTGGAATGAGGTAGGACATTTTAATTAATTAAATAGAATAATATAATTCCAGCAATTAATGAAGCAGTAATACCAATTATACAACCAAATCCCCTTTCTTTCCATTTTTCTTTAGATTGCATTTTAATATTCATTTTATAAGCATTTATTTTAATAATAATTTCTGATTCAATATTTAATAATTTTGATTTTAATGTATGCAATTCTTCTATAGTTAATCTTTCAGTTTTTGTTTTATCATGAATTTCATTAAGTTCGATAATATTTTTTGAAAAATCTTGAAAATTGTTTTTATTTATAGATTGTATCAAACCCCAAGTTCCATCTTCTATTACTCTGCTATAATATTTTATTAAAAAATCTTGCCAAGTTTTATCATCAGCTTTTTTAACTATTAAATCAGAATATTTAATTTTAAATTCATAATAATCACTTATTTTATCTGCTAATTCTGTTATTATAGTATATAATGCTACATAATATAAAAGACGTTGATTGTCTTTCTTTTTTACCATAAAGACCTTCTTTCAAATCTTGTAAAGAGTTTAACATTTCTATAATAACCCTTCCTATAGTCATAAATAGTTATTTCGCCCCTCTTTCTATTTCTTATAGCTTCGGAATAAGACCTATAATATTGTACCATTTTATCTTCTTGCTAATAAAGCTCCTATTGTACCTACATCCCCACAACCTAAACCCCACCAAAGAGCAATTATTATAACTCCTCCATTTGTTGGGTCAGACACTATTTTTGGTATATACCAATAAAGACAAAAAATTGTAAATGTTATTAGTGCTCCAAGAGCCATTATTATTCCTATTGTTTTTGAATCCATTTTATGTTCACCTTCTTATTTTTTTATGTTTTACTAGTATATAAATAGGGCTTAAAAATTTTTTACTATTATATAAATATTAATGGAGGTATAAAATGACAAAGAAAATACAAAAGATTTATAAGAAAAGAAGGGATAATAAAAATAATATGCCAATTAGAAAAAAAGGCGAATATAGATGGGAGTGGGGAGATTTAGATTTAATTTCTGCAATATTAGTAATTATTGGTGTGTATCTTATATCAAAAAATTTTGATTTTGGCTGGATAATAACAATTCTAGGAGTATTAAAACAATTTAGTGGAAGATGAAAAAGAAAAAAATTATCAAAAAAAAGAGGAATAAAAATAGTAAATTTATAGAAAATCCTAAATTTTTAGTTGGTTCTTTAGGATTAATATTCTTAACAATAACTTGTTTTATATTTATTTGGTATGGTAAAGATATTAATGCAATGGGTTATTTTGCAATTGCATTTTCGTTCCTTGCATCTTCTTCAAATATAAAAAATTTAAAAGATTTGATACCTTAAATATACTTACAGACTATTGTAAAATTATAAACTAAAGCCATTAATAAAAGTTCTACATCTTGAGCAGTTTCATTTTTCATCCTAAGATAATTCTTCTGCTTTCTTTTGATTGCAGAATTTACAGATTCTATTAAAACCCTATATCTATAAGTTTCTTTCCAGATTTTTGGGTGTTCTCTAAATAATCTTAAACTTTTCCTCCATACTATACCTTTATTTCCTGTTAATTTAACATTTTTCCTAAAATCAATAAATACATTCTTTATTCCAAGAACACCACAAAACTTATGGGATTCGACCGATTGATATCCCGAATCAGCTAAAATAGTGGATAGTTTGAAACCATTCTTGAATGTGGTTCCAACAAGATATTTAAAAAATGGACTATCATGAGCATTTCCTTCAGATGCTTTAGCACAAGAAATAACCTTACTATTTTTTAAAATAGAAAGATGAAGTTTTCTGCTTCCTTCCAAAGGATATTTTCTGCAATAAACTGTCTTGTAACCTCCAGTGTACATTCTTGTTGCCAGCCAAGTTGAATCACAAATTATGGTATTTTCAGAGTCTACAAAAAACAATGAAGTATATTGAATTAAATCTTCAATTATACTTCTTATATATTTTGAATTCATATATTTATGTAAGCTAGTCTTCTTTGGAATTTGTTTTATAATTTCCTTGCTTTTTAATTCCATTAAATCAGACATTGTTCTTCTGTATGATAGATTATTATAAGACATTATACATAATGAAATTATAACATCTTTTAAATTACATCTTGGTCTTCCCCTTTCCTGTTCATCATTAAAATCCATAGAATTTATGAAAGCTGAAGCAAATTCTATAAAATTCTTCTTTTCAAATTCCAAAGCCCTTGGATTTGGCTCCAAATCTTTTATAGGTTCGAAGTCAAATTCCTTAGGCTTTGTAAGGGTTGTTTGTTTATTCCATCTACCAAAGAATTCGTCATTAATCTTCAATTGTTTATCTGTCATAGTTAAGTTCATGCCATTCTACTTTCTTGTCTAGAATAAGCTGTTTAATCCTCCTCTGGTTCTTGTTCAACTGGGAGCTTCCTGTCTTTACTTCAGTAAACTTTACAGAATCATTATCAAAACTGATAAAATCTATAGGCATACCAAGAAAAACAGTTTTCTCCCTATCTCCTGGAAAGTCCTTGATAAATGGAACAAAATGTTCAAAGGATTTTCCGAACTTTATATAAGCAGATTTAAGGTCTCTCTGCAGAAACCCTAATTGCTCTTGAAGTAGCTTTTTATTTCTCCTCTCTCTTAGAAACAGTATGGCTAATAATAATATTGCCACTGTTACTGTCATTACTGTTGTCATATTCATTGTCGTCGTCTCCTTGTAACCTTTTGGGTTACTATTTGTTATACACTTATAGTAACCATATCTTATATATAAAGCTTTCCCGAAAAGTTTATATATAAGTGATGTAACTAGTAGTATAGGTGGTGAAAATATGACAGTCAGCAAGGAAAATATAAGATTACAAGTAGTTTTGACAAAAGAAGAGGCAAAGAAGATAGAGAAATTAGCAAAGAATGAAAACAGGTCTGTTAGCAATTGGATAGCTACTCTTATTAGGTCTAAGTTAAAATAATCAAAATTCTTTATTCTTACATTTAATTTAATATCTATTTCATTCTCTAGAGACTTCTTTTTTTTGTTTTGTTTGGTCATAAAACAACTAAAAGAAGCTAGAATATAAGATTAGTTTTCAATTTGGTGATTATAGTTATCAAATGATACTTATAGTTACCAATTGGTAACTTTTTTATATACAAACAAAATAGATTATATATGTATAAAGGAATTTTAAATTATAAAGAAAGATTATTTTTATCAAAATGTTTAGAATTATATAATATTAAAACAGAAGTTAGATGGAAGATATTATTTAATTTAGGATTAAGTAGAAGGGATATTCAGTTAATTTCACAAAAATTTAGAAAAGAAGGATTAATTAATAAAAATAATTATAATATTAATAAAAATAAAATAACAGAAATTAAAAATATTTTAAAAGTTAATAAAGAAAAAGATATTAATTTTCATAAAATATGGGATAATTTTAAAGTATTTACCTTTTTTATAGGTTTTATATTGATTATAATTACTTTATCTATGTTTGCTGGCAATGTAATGCAGAGTACATTACAATTTCCAACATGTGTTACAATGGATACAAATTTCACTCACTTTAATTATAATTGTACAGAATTAGTAAACAAATGTTATCCTGGTCTTAATGAATCTGATACTCAAATAGCAATAGATATGTGTTTAGAAAACAATAGAACTTATCCTTAATTATTTTTCATCTTTATGTCTAGAAATATTTAAGATTCCTTGAATTAATATTAATAATACTGTAACAGCAAAGGTTATTAAAGTAAAAGTTATCCAATGAACCACAGACCAGATTGACGAGATTGTTTGGTCTAATTGGGGATTATTATAAGTATTATAATTTTGACTCAATGCTAATTTTAAAGAGCTTATTAAGGTAGAAGCATATATATTGATTCCAACAATTTCTGAAATTATTATAATTAATAAGCATATACTAAATATTAGCTGAATCCACCCTATAATATTCTTTTGTAAATTTGTCATTTTATCCCATGTAATTTATCATTAATTTCTTCTGCTTTTTTACCTGCTTTGGAACCAGCATGTGCACTAGCCCCACCAATTCCCAAAGTTACAATTCCTATAATTATTAATGGTATTCCTATTACTGCTAATATAATTGTTAAAGATAAAAGTATTCCTATTATAATTAAAAAAACACCAATAAATATATTAATTCCTCCAGCTACTCCACTAACTGCACCTGCAACAGCATAACCTGTCTTTTTTGATTTAAGATATTTCTTTTGTTCTTGACTTAACCCTGTTTCTATTTCTTTTCCGCATTCTGAACAAAATTTACTTCTTTTTATTGTTTCATTACAATGAGGACATTTCATTTTTTATTATTGACTAATACATAATCTATATACTTTAGTATATATTTTGGTTTAAAAATCTTTCTAATCATTTATAAAATAATTACCTACAGACTTCATCATACCTAACACATTTTTGTTGATATTGATTGCATCTGTCTTCAAATTGAACACAATTACCTAACCAATTTTTATCTACACATACTTGGCTGTATGAAACACATTGATTTTCTTGTTGTACACATTCTTGTGAACATGTTTTTCCAATTTTTTCTAAATCACAACCAGACACTAATAAAATAATACTAAAAATCATAATTATTGGTAATATTCGTTTCATTTTATTGTGTATATATACACGATAATCCATATATAAAACTTTCGTTTACACATACACCATAGCTAGGAGGTCAAAAATGAGGAAGAAATATACAAATATTGCGGTACCAGAAGAACTAGCTCTAACTATTGATGATTTCGTTAAAAAGAACAAGCTTGGATTCAGAAGCAGAGCTGAATTTGCTATTGAAGCTATAAGAAACAAGCTGAAGAAGTGAATCTTTATTTTTAATTATTAGATAACATTTTTAAACTACTTTATCTTTAAAATTGTGTAATATCATTAAAATGGCATATAAAGACCCAATACCAAAAGACCCTTTAACTTCAGATGAACCACTTTTTAGTCCAGAAAGAAGACAATCTAATTTAATGGAAGAACAAACTGAATTATTAAAAAAACAAACAGAATTTAACAAAGATTTAAGAGATATTAATTTTTTACTTATGGTCTCTACTTTCATATTAGCAATCTGCTCATTTTTCTTAACTCTATTTACTCTTCTAAACACAGAAAAAAAATTTATTGGTACTTTACTTTCAATTGCTCTTATCATTTTTATCTTTATAATTGCAATGTGGATTAAGAAATATAGAAAAATAAGAGTAAAGTAAAAATGTCCTATCACTTCCTTTGAATTTAGTTGAGAGGAAGGACTTTATGGTATTAGATAAGAATGAATATATATTTAAATATAAAAATAAGATTATAAATCTAAAAGAAATAGAGGAGGATAAAAAAATAATGGAACAATTAGAAAGAGAGGAATATAATACTCTAAAACATTTTTTAGCTAATTCTATGGCTAAAATAGATGCAGAAAAAGAAGATGAGAAGTATAATATTAAAAAACCATTAGAAGATAAATTAATATCATTAAAATTAATAACGTTTGATAGAAACTCAAGAGATTTATATCGAAATAGTCATTATCTAACCAATAAAGGATACAAAATATTTTGTGAATTAAGAGATGTAAAATATAGTCATTGGAGAGCAATATCTATAATTGCAATTATTATAACAGGTTTATTAGCTTTCATAAATATTTACCTCATAGGACAATCAAAAGGTTGGTGGTAAAAATAATGTTGAGGTTTACGGACACTTTACGGACAGTTAATAATTTACGGACTGAGTTCTTGCAAAGTTATTTAAATTAGAAATATATAATTTAATTAATGAAATTATCTATAAGGAAGGGGTTTAGTTTTGGTTTAATCTCAGGAATAATTACTACTTTAGGTTTAGTAATTGGTTTAAATTCAAGTACTCACTCAAAGCTTGTTATTTTTGGGGGTATTTTTACTATAGCTGTTGCAGATGCATTTTCTGATGCACTTGGAATTCATATATCAGAAGAATCAGAAAATAAACACACAGTAAAACAAATATGGGAATCAACTATTGCTACATTTTTATCTAAATTCTTTTTTGCACTTACATTTATAATTCCATTTTTATTTTTTGATATCTTTATATCTGTTATTTTAAGTGTTATCTGGGGGTTGTCATTGATAACCATCTTTAGTTATACAATTGCAAAGAGAGAAAGAATAAAACCTATAAAGGTTATAAGAGAACATTTGTTAATAGCTATTGTAGTTATAATAATAACTCATTTTGTAGGTGGTCTAGTTTCAACCCTTGTTTAAGCATGTAAACTACAGATAGGCTAGAAAGGTTTATAATTTTGTTTTACATTTATATAACATTCTCAGAAAATGAAGTTGGATGTACAAAAACAAATAGAGGTATTTAAGGATTTTTTTGATTCGAATTATAAGAAAGAAATACATCAAGTTATACAGGAAGGAAAGGCTTCTTTGAATGTTAATTTTCTAAATTTAACACAATATGAATTTGAATTGTCTGAACAGTTAATTGAAGATCCTGAAGAGACAATAAAATCTGCAGAAGTATCACTTGAACAATTTGATGTATTAAAAAAGAAGAGAATAAAAGTTAGATTTTTTAATCTCCCAAAATCACAGGAAGTTGAAATAAGAAATTTAAGAAGTATTCATCTTGGAAAATTTATATTTTTAACAGGAATAGTAAGACAAGCTTCTGATGTAAGGCCACAGGTAACAAATGCAAGATTTGAATGTCCTGCTTGTGGAAATATAATTTCAATATTACAGATAGAACAGGTTTTTAGGGAACCAACCAGATGTTCATGCGGTCGTAGAGGAAGATTCAAGTTAATAAGCAAGGATTTAGTTGATGCTCAAAGATTAGTTATAGAAGAATCTCCTGAATATCTTGAAGGGGGAGAACAACCAAAAAGAATTTCTGTATTCTTAAAAGCAGATTTAGTTGAACCAAAGATGGAGAAAAAAACAACACCTGGAAGCAAGGTAAAAATTGTTGGTGTTGTAAGGGAAGTTCCAATACAGTTAAAGACAGGAACACAATCAACAAGATATGAATTAATGGTTGATGCAAATTCTATCGAATCATTGCAGGAAACATATGAAGAGGTTATTATTGATGATGAAGATGAAAAAAAGATTCTTGAACTTGCAGAAGATCCAAAAATATATGAAAAAATGATTTCTACTATTGCACCATCAATTTATGGTCATGAGGATGTTAAGTCAGCTTTAGTATTACAATTAATGGGGGGAGTAAGAAAAGAAAGAAAAGATGGAACTAAAACTAGAGGAGACACGCACGTACTTTTAGTTGGTGATCCTGGATCTGGTAAATCAGAATTATTAAAATTCATTTCAACTGCGGCACCAAAAGCAAGATATCTTTCAGGAAAGGGGGCTACTTCAGCAGGTTTGACTGCATCTGTTGTTAAAGATGAATTTCTAAAAGGATGGGCTCTTGAAGCAGGTGCTTTAGTCTTAGCAAATGGAGGTATAGCTTGTTTAGATGAATTAGACAAGATAAGTCAGGAAGATACATCTGCTATGCATGAATCTATGGAGCAACAAACTATTACTATAGCAAAAGCTAATATTCAAGCGACTTTGCGAAGTCAAACTACAATACTTGCTGCAGCTAACCCAAAATTAGGAAGGTTTGATCCTTATCAACCAATAGCTGCACAGATTGCAATGCCTTCAGCACTAATAAACAGATTTGATTTGATATTCCCTATAAGAGATTTACCTACAAGAGAAAAAGATGATAAGATTGCTTCACATATATTACAGATTCAAAAATCACCTGAGATGCTAAAATATGAGATTCCACTAGATTTATTTAAAAAATATATAGCTTATGCAAGACAAAGAATACATCCTAAGTTGACAGATGCAGCACTCAAGGAAATAAAAGAATTTTATGTTAATCTTAGAAATATGGAAACTTCTGGTGAGCCAGGATTAAAACCAATTCCTATAACTGCCAGACAGCTTGAAGCGCTTGTAAGATTGGCTGAAGCTTCTGCAAGAGTAAGATTATCACAACAGGTAACTAAATTAGATGCAAAAAGAGCAATTAATATTTTAAAACATTGCTTGATGGCTGTTGGTTTTGATTATGAAACACAAACATTTGATATTGACAGAATAAGTACAGGTATACCTGCTTCACAGAGAAGCAGGATTGTTATAATAAGAGAAATTATTGACAATTTCATTTCAAGAGGGATTAAATCAATTCCTTTGGATGAGATAATGGCTGAATCTATTGATAGAGGTATAAGTAAAGATCAAATAGAAGAGGTAATTGACAGATTAAAAAGAGATGGATATGTGTTTGAACCTAGAAGAGGTTTCATAAGTAAAATTTAATTTATATTCTAAAGAATAGAAATACTTTATAATCTACTATCTTCATGATATTATGACTGAATTTATAAGAGATATAGCATATAGAACGTGGATTAAAGATCTAAAAAATGGAGCTTTCTTTGAAAAACAATCAGAATTAGAACCAAATTATATTTTGATAAATAATAAAAAGATTTCAAGGGTTTATTTAATTGCAAGTGTAATACAAAAATTTGAAAATGAGGATTCTTCATATGCAAATATAACAATAGATGATGGTTCTTCAGATATAAGATTAAAAGTATGGAAAAATGATGTTGAATTAATTTCTGATATTTTAATAAGTAATTTAATACTTGTTATAGGAAAAATTAAAAAATATGAGGATGAAATTTATATTGTTCCAGAAATAGTTAAAAAAGTTGATCCAAATTGGGAATTAGTTCATAAATTAATATTATTGAAAGAACCAAAACACGAAAATATTGAAAAAGAGAAATCAATAGAAAAACCAGAAGAAATAAGTTTTAAGTAATATTTAAATAACCTTTCTTTAAGTATATTCTATGGAAGATTACCTTAAACTATTGGATAATGCAGTTAAGAACATCCCAAAGGAAGTTTTTGAAATAACGAGAATTGAAATACCTAAAGCAACAGGAAGAATAGAGGGTAATAAGACAATAGTTAATAATTTTAACCAAATTTGTAAATTTTTTGACAGAGATCCACAACACATATTAAAATTTTTATTAAGGGAATTAGCCACACCTGCAAAATTAGAAGAAAATAGATTAATCTTTGGTAGAAAAGTAAGTCCTAATTTAATAAATGAAAAATTGAAATTATATGCAGATATTTATGTATTTTGTCCAATATGCAAGAAACCAGATACTCATTTAATATATGAAGGGGATAAGTTGTACATAAAATGCACAGCTTGTGGTGTTAAAAGCAATGTCAAAGAAAAAGTCTGAATTTTATGTTAAGATTCATAAAAGAGATAGAATATTAATAGCAGCATGTGATTCTGAACTTATAGAAAAAACTTTAGAAGAAGGAGATTTGCAGTTAAAAGTATCAAAGAGTTTCTATAAAGGAGATCTAATGGATGAAGATAGTGTTCTTAATATATTAAAAGAAGCAAAGAACTTTAATATTGTCGGAAATAATATTGTTAATCTGATGATAGAAAATAAAATAATTAATAAAGAGCATATTTTGTATATAAATAAAGTAGCACATGCACAGGTGTTTGAGATATGACAACAATTGATTATACAGGTGGTTATTACGAAGCAAAAATACAATTAAGACCTTTTAATAGAGAAATTTATGATTATATTATAAAAGAGATTGAAAAAAGAAAAAATGTTTTTATTGCTAAAAAAATAGAAAAAAAGTATGGGATTGATATTTATATAACCTCCAATAGTTTTGCTATGGCTCTTGGTAAGAAATTAAAACATAAATTTAAAGGAGAATTAAAAATTAGTAGAGCCTTATTCTGTACAGACAGACTAACTTCAAAATTATTGTATCGTATTACTATCTTATTTAGGACTAAAGAGGAATCTTTATAAATAAATTCTCTTTAAGCTAATTATGAGGTTGATAACTTTATTAATAATTCTTGTAATTCTTGCAGGTTCTGCAAATGCAGTTATAAAAAGTGATGCTTCTATTGTTTTAATCAATGATAATGAAGCAAAATTCATATCTTTAGATTATGAAAATGGAGTTTATACTTCAAATATTCTAAAACAAAGCAAATTTTTTGACTGGAAAGATTTAACTTTAGCAGATCTTGATGGTGATAATTATAATGAATTAATTGCAATAAGAGATATTGGACAAGATGTTTATATTTATGACTTTATTAATAATGAATTATCTCAAAGACTTGATCCTAAAAATATTGGTTCTTTTGCAAAAGATCTTGAATGGGTTAAAATGATTCCTATTAATTTAGATAAAGATAAAGATGATGAAATCTTATTATTAAATAACCGTTATGGAAGATTTTATGTAATTGATAGAAATGGAAATGAATTTAATGTTCAATTAATTGGAGAATCAAATAATGTTTTATATAATGACTGGATATCAATGGATTCTGCAGATATTGATATAGATGGAAAACCAGAAATAATTTTATTAAGAAAAAATATACAACCCATTTATATTATAAAATATTCTAATGGAGAATTAACAAAATGGACTGATGCAAAGAAACTTGGTGATGTTATTGGTGATGTTGGAGTTAATGCAATGACTGTTGGTGATTTGAATAATGATGGAAAACCAGAAATAATTGTTGGAGGATCTGACGGAAAAATATATTCTGTTAGTTATTCTAATGTTGTTACTATATTAACTCAAAGCACATATAAAAAAATAATTGATATGGATATAGCAGATGTTGATCATGATGGAAAAAATGAACTTGTTTTATTAAAATCTGAAAGAAATCCAATTTCAATATATAAATTAGTTGGAGATACATTTATTGAAAAGGTTGTTACAAATTTTGTAGGTGAATCAGGATGGTTTTCAGTTAGTGCAGGAAAATTTGTTAATGAAGTCCCTGAAGAAATAGCAATCGAAATACCTATAGAACCAGTAAAAGAAATAATAAATGATTTAGATAGTGATAGTATTCCTGATGAATCAGACAATTGCCTGGATATTTATAATCCTAATCAGTTAGATTCTGATCAAAATAATATCGGGGATGTATGTGAAAAAGAAATAGTTGTTGAAAAGAATTCAAATGCAATTTATTTTGTTATTGTATTATTAATAATTATGCTTGCAATATTGGTATTTTTTTTAATAAAACCTAAAATTATACAGTCTGAAAATAAATCTAAAGATAATAAAATTTTAGACAATGATGAAAAAGAATCAATGTGGCCGGTTTCTAAAAGTTTAAAAGACCTTACTGATATAAAAGATTTTATCAAAAAAACAAAGAAATGAATAGTTTTATAAATTTCTTTATTTCTTGTTAATTATGTCAAAGAAATTAAAGTTACCACAGCAACCAACTGAATTTAGAATAAGACTTCCAAGGCAGGGTGAAGTTCTTGGTGTATTAGAGCAAAGACTTGGTGCTTCAAGAACAAGAGTGAGATGTTTTGATGGTGTTACAAGATTATGCAGAATTCCAGGAAGATTAAAGAGATATTTATGGGTAAGAGAAGGAGATATTTTATTGATAGAACCCTGGAAAGATAGTACTGAGAAAGGAGATATAATATTCAAATATAATCCAAATCATGTTGCATGGCTTAAAGAAAAAGGATATATAAAAGATATAGATACAACTCAAGAATTTCAGGAATTTTAATATGGAATTTATCCAAGAGATAAGGGTGCCTAAAGAAAGAATAGCTGTTTTGATAGGCAAAAAAGGTTTTATCAAAAGAAAATTACAATCTAAACTAGAGGTTAAAATAAATATAGATTCAAATAATGGTCTTGTTAGTATTTCTGGTGAGGATAATCTTCATGTTTATGATGCAAAAAATGTTATACAATCAATTGCACGAGGTTTTAATCCTGAAATTTCTTTAACTTTATTGAATGATAATATTTGTTTTGAAAGTGTTAATATTGCAGATTATTCGAAGAATTCTAAGAGTAAATTATTAAGATTAAGGAGCAGAGTAATTGGAAGAGAAGGAACTGCAAGAAAAAATATAGAAATGTTAACTCATTGTCATATTAGTGTCTATGGAAAAACAGTTTCTATTATTGGTCCTATTGAAAATGTGCAAGTTGCAAGAAAAGGGATTGAACATTTATTAAGAGGAAGCAAACATGCCAATGTTTATTATTGGATAGAACAACAAAAAGGAAAATAAAATT